>JAFMJN010000074.1 GCA_017853435.1 Planctomycetota bacterium
GGTTGCTCTTCTTCCGCATGGGTGACTTCTTCGAACTGTTCTTCGACGACGCGGAGAAGGCGGCCCGCCTCTTGGGGCTGACTTTGACGGCGCGCGACAAGGGACCGACGGCGATTCCGATGGCCGGCGTCCCGGTGCGCAACGTCGATCAGTATGTGCAGCGCCTGGTGAAACTCGGCGAGAAGGTGATCATCTGCGATCAACTTCAGGATCCGAAGGAGGCGCAGGGGATCGTCGAGCGCGGCGTGACGCGCGTGATCACCGCGGGCACGTTGACGGAAGACGGCGCCCTGCCGGATCGCGATGCGAACTACCTCGGCGCCTTCGTCGTCGGCAAGCGCGGAGCCGGAGTCGCGATCGTCGATCTTTCGACCGGCGAGTTCCGAGCGGGCGACGTCCCGGTCGCGGATCTCGCCGAGGTGTTGACGCGCCTCGACCCCGCCGAAATCGTCGTTCCCGAATCGGCGCTCGCGAAGGACGGTGCCTACGCCGACATCCTCGCTCTGCTCGACAAGCCCCGATCGCCGCAGCCCGACTGGATGTTCGATCCCGACGACGGGCGCCGTCTTCTGAACGAACATCTGCGTGTTCGTACGCTCGACGGCTTCGGAGTCGGGGATCTCGAAGAGGGACTCGGTGCCGCCGGGGCGGTGCTTCGCTATCTGAAGGACACCCAAAAAGACGACGTCCGCCACGTCAACGGCATTCGCCGACTCGAACACGGCGGACACGTGGTGCTCGACCGCGTCACGCGCGCGTCCCTCGAAATCGTCAGGACGTTGCGTGACGGCACGCGCGAAGGCTCGCTCCTCGACGCGATGGACCGCACGCGGACGTCGGCGGGGGCCCGACTCCTCAAGCAGTGGTTACTCGAACCGTTGGCCTCGCGCGACGCGATCGTGGAGCGTCAGGACGCCGTCGCGGAATGGCTCGACGCGACGGATCGGCACGCCGCCGTCCGAAGCGCGCTCTCCGAGGTGCAGGACATCGACCGCCTCTTGGCCCGCCTTTCCTGCGGACGCGCGACGGCGCGCGAACTCGTCGCCTTACGCGCCTCGATCGGCAAGGTTCCCGCGGTTCGCGAAGCCGCCGACGGCCTCGGATCGGCGCTGTTGCGGCGCTGCGTCGACGGCATTCCCGATCTGTCCGCGCTGCGTGAACTCTTGGAGCGCGCGTTGGTCGACGATCCGCCCGTCACCGTCAAGGAGGGTGGTTTCATCCGGACCGGGTTCGACGCCGAACTCGACGGCCTGCATGTCCTGAAGACCGACGGCCATTCGTGGATCGCGCAATTCCAACAGCGCGAGATCGAACGTACCGGGATCCCGACACTCAAGGTCGCCTACAACCGGGTTTTCGGCTGGTACATCGAAATCACGAACACCCACGGCGACAAGGTTCCGATCGACTACGTGCGACGCTCGACCGTGAAGAACGCCGAGCGCTACATCACGCAGGAGTTGAAGGAGTTCGAAACCAAGGTGCTCGGCGCCGAAGAGCGTATCCACGCGATCGAATACCGCATCTTCACGCGTCTGCGCGACGACGTGTTGGCCGCGCTTCCGCTGATCCAGGCGACGGCGCGCGCACTCGCCGAGATCGACGTTCTCGCGGGACTCGCGCAGGTGGCGCGTGAAACGCGCGCGGTTCGCCCGGACGTGCACGAAGGCATCGAGATCGAAATCCGCGAGGGGAGACATCCGGTCCTCGCGACGCAGCCTCGCGCGGAAGCCTTCGTTCCGAACGATCTGATCCTCGACGACGGGCGTCGTCTGATCGTGATCACCGGGCCGAACATGGCGGGCAAGTCGACGTACATCCGCCAGTGCGCGTTGCTCGTGCTCATGGCGCAGGCGGGCGCCTTCGTTCCGGCGGCTTCGGCGCGCATCGGATTGGTCGACCGCATCTTCACCCGCGTCGGCGCGAGCGACGAATTGGCCCGCGGCAACTCGACGTTCATGGTCGAGATGATCGAAACGGCGGGGATCCTCAATCACGCGACCGCGAAGAGCTTCGTCATCCTCGACGAAGTCGGACGCGGGACGTCGACTTACGACGGATTGGCGCTCGCATGGGCCATCACGGAGTACCTCGGAAACGAGATTCGATGCCGTGCGTTGTTCGCGACGCACTATCACCAACTCGTCGAACTCGGAGCGTCGCTCGAAGGCGCCGCGAACGCGTCGGTCGCCGTCCGCGAATGGGGCGACGAGATCACGTTCCTCCATCGCATCGTCGACGGCGGGACGGACCGTTCCTTCGGACTTCACGTGGCGCGCCTCGCCGGGTTGCCCCGGCGCGTCCTCGATCGCGCGAAGGGCGTTCTCACCACGCTCGAGTCGCAACCCAACGCTTCGCCGGTCGCGCCGCGCGAGAGCGTGACGCAGCTCGGGCTGTTTCCCGAACCGGAGGACCCGGTTCGCGAGGCGCTGAAGGACGTGGATCCCGATCGAATGACGCCGCTCGAAGCGCTCCTCAAGCTGAAGAGTCTGCGCGACCTTCTGTAGATCGTCTCAGGCGTCGTTCCAAAGCAGCAAGCCGAACGACGCGCAGACGAGCAGCGGTGCCCAAACCGCGAACCCGGGGTCCACGGTCGCGTTGCGTTCCGCGAGTTCCATGAGGAAGCGTTCGAGCGCGAAGTAGGACAACGTGATTCCCAAGGTGACGCCGACCGCCATCATCGCGTGGGTGCGCCCCAAGCGCGTGACGAGCGGAACGACGAGAAGAAGCAGCGCCAGCGGTATCCACGGCGCGGCTCCGCGCACCGCGGCCATCACGCGCAGGTCGGGACGTTCGGGATTACGCGAGCGGAGTCCTTCGAGTTCGTGGGCGAGGAGGTGGCGCGTGCCGCGATTGTCGATTTCGAGATCGTCGGGAGTGAAATCCGTGCCTTCGGGGAACGGCAGCGTCCCGACCACCGGGGTTTGCGGGTACCACCCGCGTCCCTTCGGACCGTCCGGGTCCCAACGAAGTTCGGCGACGTGCGTGCGCCCTTCGCCGTCTCTCGGGATGACGGTGACCTGTCGGGCGAGACCCGTCGTGGGTTCGTAGGAGCGGACCGAGACGAAACGACCGCGTCCGTCGATCACGACCATCGGTCCTTCGAGCACGAGCCGCGCCTTGCCGCGCAGCATCCTCTCCATCTCCACCTTCTGTGGCGCGATGCGAGGAAGGAGTTCGAGACGCACGGCACCGAGACCGATTCCGACCAAGGCGCCGATCACGACGATCGGGGCCAAGACGCGGCGTTCGGGGATGCCCGTGACGCGAGCGGCCTGCATCTCCGTGTCGCGGTGAAGGCGTGCGATGGTCCACGCGGCGGACAGCGCCAACGTGAGCGGACCGAATTGGGGCAGATAGAAGGGCAGAAGGAGCGCGTAGAGGCGGCACATGCCCGCGAAGGTCGACAGACCGCGTTCGGCGAACGCGCCCTTCGCCGCTTCGAGGTTTTCCAAATTCGTGAACAGGTGAATCAGAACCACCAAGGCGATCAGCGTCGTCGTCACCACGGCGAGCGTGACGACGAACTGTCGGGCGACGTGGCGATCGACGAGCGTCATCCGCGCGTCGCCTTTCCGTGGAGGACGGCCGCGGCGACGGTGAGGACGCCGATGGGGATGGTCATCGCCAGCGGAGCGCTCAGCGTGCCCTTCTCGGCGAGGTTCTTCGCGACCGCGAGGAGAGGGAAGAAGACGAGAGCGACGATTCCGAGGCCGACGAGGAACGTCACCGCGCGATTGCGCGTCCGCACGAGGACGCCGACCGGAGCGCCGATGCCCGCGGCCAAGAAGGCCGCGACGCAGGTCGCGAGACGGAACCACCACTCAGCGGCGACGTCGGTCGGCCGGAGGTTGCCCCCGCCGCGGCCCATTTCCGCGAGCAGTTGCGTGTAGCTCAGATCGGGCGCACCGCGGCCGACGACGCGTCGATTCCACAGAGCGTCGAGATCGACCGTCTGCGTCAGTTCGGCGTAGCGCTGCACGAGGCCACCGGTTTCTTCCCGGCGAAGATCTTCGAGGGCGAGCGTCAGTAGGTCCTTCTCCGTGTCGACGGAAGGACGCGCGCGCGCCGCCGAGGTCGTCGCCGTCGGAAGGCCCGTCGTCTTGTCGTACTGGATGAGCAGGACGTTCTCGAGCACGAGATCGCCCACGGAATCCTGCCGCGCCGCCGACCACGTGAAGATGAATCCCTTCATCGCCAACTTGCGGTCGTTGCGCAGGAAGATGTTCGACACTTGTTCGAATCCGTCGATGGCCACGCGTCGACCCGCATGGCGGGCTTCGGGGATCACGGTGTTTTGAAGCACGCCGAGGGTGAGCATCGCCACCGCGCCGACGGCGAGTGCGGGCATCAGGGTCTTGAAGGGCGCGATTCCCGAAGCCCGCGTCGCATCGAATTCGCCGTCGGCGGCGAATCGGCCGTAGGTGAAGATGCAGGTGGCCATCACCGAGAGCGGCACGAGGAGGAACGCCGTCGAGAGAATCGTGAAGCCGATCTGCCGCAGGATCGTCGTCATGGGCAGCCCGTCGTAGGCCCGGCGGTCGAACTGCGTCGAAAGGCCGCCGATGTAGAACACCACGAGCACGACCAAGGCCGTGCCCGCGAGGTTCAGCGCGAGTTCGCGCAGCAGATGTCGATCAACGAGTGTGGGGAGTCGCAGGATCGCTCTTCACTTGAGAAGGTTCAACGCGCTTCGGGCCGTCGTGGCCATGGGTTCGACGCCGATGGCGACGATCGCCTCGTAGATCTTCTTCGCTCCGTCGCGATCGCCCTTCTCGATGAGGGATTGGGCCTTCTTCGTTTGGCCGCTGACCCACAACTCGAGTTCCGTCGTCATACTGCGGCGGAGGGCGGCGATACGGTCGCCGAGGATGTCCTTGACGCCTTCGGTCTCCTCGAACGCGGAAAGCGTCTTGAACGCCGTTCCGAATTCGGTGCGCTGTGCCGCCGCGGCGGCTTCGACGCGCACGTCGGCCCATCGCTTCTCGGGGTCGAAGCCGAGCTGCGCGGCGATCTTGTAGCGCTTCACGTCGGCGACGTGCGACGAAGTGGGTGCCTTTGCGAGGAACTCGGTGCACTCGCGCTCGAGAACCGGATCTTTCGCCTTCAGCCCGTGGAACTTCTTGGTGAGCGCATCGAAGACCGCTTCCTCCTTGGCGAGGTCGTCGGCCGCACGGCGCGCGGCGAGGTCTTTCTGGATGCGCTCCTTCAGGTCCTGAGCGCGGTCGTAGGCGTCGGAGTTCTTCGAAATCTGCTCGATGATGTCGAGCGCGGCCTTCATGTCGGCCGTGTTGTACGTGTCGGACTTGCGACGGGCGTCTTCGTACTGGACCAGTCCCTCGTCGTTCGTGCTCTGCATCACGAGGATGAAGAGGATGCCGACGGCGACGATGCCACCCGCCCAAATCGCGAAGTTGTCCTTTTGACGCACGCGCTTCGGTCCCGGCTCGCGGTAGATCGGTTCGGGGGCGCCTTCGGCGTTCTTCGGCGATTCCTTGATCACCGTTTTCGGCGGCTGTTTCGCGGCGGGCGCGGCGGGCGCCGTCGCCCCCATGAAGGTGATCTTGGCCCCGCCGACGGAGATGACGTCGCCGTGCGCGAGCAGGTGCTGATTGGTGAATTTGCCGTTCACCTTCGTTCCCGATTTGGATTCGAGATCGACGACCTTGAAACCTTGGTCGATCCGGCGGACTTCGAAGTGCCGTGCCGACGCCGTCGCGTCGCGGAGAGTGAGATCCGCATCCGGACCCTTCCCGACGACCGTCACGGCGTCGAGCAATTCGTGGACGACTTCGCGTCCCGCTTCGGTGACGACCAGTTTCCCGTTCATGCGATCTCCCATTCCCGTGATCGTACCCGCACCGCGACCCGATCAGCCGTCGTCCGGCTCACCGGTCTTCGCTTCCGAGATGATGAAGTTTTGGCACCAGAAACTTCCCGAGTTGCCGACGCCAAGGTAACGCCATTCGGCCGAAAGAAGGTTTCGGTGGTGGCCGGACGAGTGGGTCCAACCGTTGTGCGCACCCGCGGGGCCGCCCGCGCGCGCGATGTTCTCGCTGGTGCCGATGGGCCGTACACCCGCGGCGCGGATGCGCTGTCCCGGCGTGCGCTTGCCTTCGACCGGCGATTCGTGGGCGAAGAAGCCGAGTCGCGCCATGTCTTCGCAATGTCCGCGGGCGGCGGCCGTCAGGCGGTCGTGCATGCGGACCGCGTGGCGCCCCATCATCAGGCGGTAGTCGTTGGTCAGTTTGAATTCGTCCTGTTCGCCCTTCGTGGAGCGACCGGGATTCGCTTCCGACCACGCGACGGCGTCGATGCTGCCCTGCAAACGCGACCGATCGTCCGCCGAAAGCGCGATCGTGCGGATCGTGACCACGCCGTCCGCGGGCGGCCACATGACGAAGGGTTCTTCGTCCGAAAGTTGCATCGCCTGCACTTCCTGCGCCCAAGCGCGCGCCTCCATGAGGTCCTGCACCTTGCGCTTCCATTCCGGCGACAGGCGCACCGAGTCCTTCTTTTCCCACTGCTTCTTGACCAACGCGACGCGCTCGTCGATCAGTTTCTGCGAGGTCAAGTACTTCGCGTACGCTTCGGGCGGCGCTTCCGGCGGCTGATACGGATACGGGTATTCCTTCTCGTCGTCGATCAGCGTGAACGCGTCCTGTCGGAGGCGATCAAGTTCGACGCGCGCGGCTTTCAGACCGACGAGCGGCTTCCAAGCCCCGTCCTTCTGCAACTCCTCCGTGCACGTCGCGATGCGCAGGATCAACGCGCGGACCAACGTTCCGCGCGCGTCGTCGCCGAGGTCGCGCAGTTTGTCGAACGCCGCGCGGCGCTCCTCGGGCTTGCCCTTCACGAGAAGGTCCGCGTCCTTCTTCAGTCCTTCGTTCAGCGCGATGCGTGCGTATTCCTTCGCGCTTACCCAGCGTTCGCCGACGAGCGTGAAGGTGTTGCCGTCGACCGAGATGTCGCGAGCGTCCGCCAACACCTCCTGGATGCGCGCCATGCGGGCGGGCTGCTTCTTCGACGCCTTGGCGAGGAGGGTGTGGGCTTCGGATTCCTTGCCGACGCGTAAAAGGACGACGCTCATGTCGATCCCGTCGTCGACTTCGACGGCGACGCGGGAGAGCGACGCCCACGTGTGGGCGGGGAGTGCTTGCCACCGCAAGGTGACCGCACCCTTCGGTCCGCCGAGGCGGACGCCTTCGGCATCGGCCGCGACGAGGGCGCCCTTTTCGCCCGGAAGGTGGGGGATGTCCTTCGGTGCCGACGCGGGGTCTCCGGCCGCGCGGCGCACCAGTTCGCGCGCGCGCTGCTCGGCTTCGGAACGGCGCGTGAGGCGCGCGACTTTTTCGACGAGATCCGGCCGCTTCGCGGCGTGCGTGCGCGATTCGAGCGGGCGCAGAAGTTCGACCGCCGTCGGGACGTCGCCCGACTTCAGAGCGGCGTCGGCCTCGTCGATCGCCGCGAGGAGATCGGCGGGTGCGGCGGGTCGTTCGTCGTTCGTGCCGGGAGCGGGTCGCTTCTCCGTCTTCGACGGCGCGGGCGTCGCCGTCTTCGCCGCGGCGGGTTCCTTGAGTTCGAGCAACTTGAGTTGCAACTTGCCCGCGGCGACGGAGGTCGCGGGGAATTCGCCCGCATGCGCCTTCAGCCATTCATAGGCTTTTTCGTCGCCCCAGCGACGCACCATGTCGGGGTACTCGACGATCAGGCCGTCGACGGCGGTTTCGAGTGCCTTGTCGAGGCGGGCCTTCGCTTCGTCGGCGCGCCCCATTTCCTGAAGCGCGTTCGCCGCGTCGAGCCAACGACCGTTTTGCAGAGCCATGTCGAAGCGCACGGCGTATTCGTCCGCGCGCGACCGCGGCTTGGCGGTCGGTGTGGGCGGTGACACGGTCGCAGTTTCGACGGGCACGCTGATTTCGGGGAGTCTTGCGAGCCGCTCGCGTTCGATGCGGGCCTCTTCGGCGAGCGGCGTCCCGGCGACGCTCTTTTCGAGGGCGGCGATGTAGTCGAGGGTTTCGGCGCGATAACCCGGACGATCCGACTTCACGATTTTCTCGAGGCGCGCGCGGAAGGCGGCCGCATCCATCGTGGGTGTGGCGGGGCTTCCCGCCGATTCCGCCGGAGTCCGTGTGAAGACGACCCAAGCGACGGCGGCGAGGGCGACGAAGACGGCCGCGGCGGCGATCAGCCCCGAGTGATTCGCGGCGGGGGCGGGAGCGGCGAGCGCCGGGGGCGGCGTCGGTTTGGCGGCGCCGATGCGGGTGTCGTCCAAGGTGAGCGTGAAGGGGCCGATGGTGACGGCGCTGCCGTGTTCGAGGCCGGACGTCTTGAGGGGACGCCCGTTCGCGAACGTCCCGTTCGTGGAACCCAGATCGCGGATCTCGACGCGTCCCTCGACGAGGGTCACGATCGCATGGCGGCTGGACACTTGGGAGTCCGCCAACACGACGTCGGCGGGTGCGATCCGGCCGATGACGGTTTCGCCTTCGGGGAGCTCATGAACGGAAGAAATCCCGCCACCCTTCACGAGGAGGCGATAGGCGCTTGGGGGTCGAGTCACGGGGCTCTCAGTCGAAGAACGGGCGCGGGTGATGTTCCGGCCGGCATTCTAGCCGCGGGGGGAACGGATCCGTATGCGGATCGGCCCGCAAAACGCCGTCAGCGGCGTTTCCCGCGTTCGATGAACGGCGTCAGTCCGAACAGACGTATCTTCTGATCGAGGGTTTGCCGGGAGATGCCGAGCTGCCGCGCCGCGGAGGACTTTTTCCAATCGCACCGTTCGAGCGCCGCGAGGATGACCTCGCGCTCCCGTTGGTTTTGGGCGGCCCGCCCGGCCTCCTTCAGGCCGCCTTCGGGGGACGCCGCCCCGCGGTGGGAGGCGATGGCGGGGCTGAGGTCGTCAAGCGCTATTTTTTCACCCGAGAGAGTGAAGGCGCGCGCAATTTCATTCTGAAGTTCGCGGATGTTGCCCGGCCAGTGCCAACGGCGGAGAGCGCGCATCGCGGCGGGGTCGACCGGCTTCACGGCGGCCTTCGCCTTCCGTGCCGTCTTGTCGAGGAAGGTGGCGACGAGTTGCGGCACGTCGTCCGGGCGTTCCCGGAGCGGGGGAACGTCGAGGGTGACGACCGCCAAGCGGAAATAGAGGTCTTCTCGGAACGTCCCGGCGTCGACCGATCTTCGGAGGTCGCGGTTCGTCGCGGAAACGACGCGGACGTCCACCCGGCGCGATTCGCGGGCGCCCACGGGGCGGATTTCGCCGTCCTGCAGCGCACGGAGGAGTTTCGCCTGCAGCGACGGCGCCAGTTCGCCGATTTCGTCGAGGAACAGGGTGCCGCCGTCCGCTTCGACGAAGAGGCCCTTCTTGTCCGCATGGGCCCCGGTGAATGCGCCTCGGACGTGGCCGAACAATTCGCTTTCGAGAAGGTTCTCGGGGATCGCCGCGCAGTTCTCACGGACGAACGCCCGTGTCGCGCGCGGAGATTTTTCGTGAAGCGCGCGGGCGACGAGTTCCTTTCCCGTGCCGGACTCGCCGGTCACGAGAACGGGGAGATCGCTCTCGACGATGCGGTCGATCTTGTGCAGGAGTCGCCGCACCGCGACCGATTCTCCGAGGATCTCGGCGTAGTCGTGCTTCAACGCCGCACGGGCGGGAACCGCACCGTCGTCGGGAGCGGAGGTGGGAGCCTCCTCGACGGTCGCCCGGACCTCGCGTGCGGCACGCCCGGTGTTGTCGAGGGCCAAGGCCGCCTGATCCGCGAAGGTTTCGAGCAGATTCTGCTCGCGTTCCCCGTAGACGCCCTCTTTGAAGCGATTGTCGACGTAGACGGTCCCGATCACCCGATCACGGGCGCGGAGAGGGACCGCGAGGATCGACCGCAGGCGGAGTCCGCGCACCGACGCGAACGCGCTGAAGCGCGTGTCGTCCTGGGCATCGACCGTGACGACGGTCGTCCCCGAGGTGGCCACTTCTTCGGCGATGCCGTGGGACACTTTGCGCTCGGCGTCTTTCAGGGTTTCTTGATCGAAGTCGCGGGCGAGCGCCAAGTCCCATGACCCGGAGGCGTTCTTGAGCAGGATGAAGCCGCGCTCGGAGCCCGTCATGTCGACGGCCGCGTCGAGAATCAGGGTGAGGAGGGCGTCCGGGTCGCGGGTCGAATTCAGGGCGCGGGTGATTTCGATCAAGCGCCAAACATCGCGACCGTCGGACGGGGGCATCCGTCCGAAGACCCGTTCGCACGCGCTTTCGAACGCCGCGCGGGCGGCTTCCAGTCCTCGATCGTCGCCGAAGGTACGACGTAGTTCCATGAGGAGAGGGTCGAACGCGGTTCCGCCGTCATCGGCCGAGGCCCCCGCACCCTCGTCGTCCACCGTCCCGTCCGCGATCTGAAATTGCAGGACGTCGGCGTCGATCCGATCACCGATCGCGACCCGCGACTGGCTGACCGGGACGCCGTTGACGCGCGTCCCCGAGGGGGATCCCAAGTCCACCAACTTCCATCCGTCCCCGAATGGGTCGATCCGGAAGTGGGCCTTCGCCAAGCCCGCGACGCGGAGCCCGCATTCCGGGCCGCTGCCGACGAGAAGCGGGTGCGCTCCGAGGGCCGCGGCTCGACGCCGGCCGTTGTGTTCCACGACGAGGACGGTCACCCTTTCATCGTATACGAGTCGGCCGGGATTTCCCGGCGTACGGTCGCGTCGAATCCGTCCCGCGCGCGCATCTTTCGCGGAGACGATTCAGACCGCCGCGGGCGGATGGTCGATGGTTGGGGGAATCGCCATGGCATCAGACAAGGGACTCAAGGGACGAACCGTTGCGGGTGACGCCGCCGGACCACTCGTGCCTTCACGTGCGGTCGCGGGATGGGCGTTGCTCGTCGCGCTCGTCGGTGCGTTGCTCTACGTGCAGACGTTGTCCTACGACTACGCGATGGACGACTACTCCGTGATCGTCGAGAACGTGATCACGCGTCAGGGGGCCCCCGCGGTCGGCGAGATCATGACGACGGCCTACCGTCATGGGCATTCGTCGGGATCCGACGGTTTGTACCGCCCGATCTCGAAGGCGATCTTCGCGGTTCTTTGGGGCATGGGTGACGGAAGCCCCGCACCGATGCACGCGGTGAACGTCCTCGCATACGGCATCACAGGCGCACTGCTGTTTCTCACGCTGTTCCACTGGCTCGGCCGTCGGACGGCGCCCGCGCTGTTCGGGGCGATGCTCTTCATCGCGATGCCGATCCACACGGAAGTCGTCGCGAACATCAAGAGTCTCGACGAAATCCTCGCACTCATCGGTTTCTTGTGGGCGTCGCTCTGTCTGTGGCGTCGCGAACAGGAACCGACCACGTTGCGTACGTTGGGCGTGGTCGCCGGTTGCGCGCTCAGCATGTGGTCGAAGGAATCCGCGATCACGTTCCTGCCTCTCTACCCGGCGGCGTTGTACGTCTTCGGACGCGCGACGCTCGGACGCGCTTTCGCGGCGTCGATTCCGTGTTTCCTCGTGACGGGTGCGTTCCTGTTGACGCGCATGGTCGTCCTCCAAGGGTTCCGGCGCGGCGCGTTCGATCCGTCCGACAACTTCCTCGTCGCCCTCGACCCGATGCAGCGCATCCCGACGGCGATTTCGATCGTCGGTCGCTATCTCACCGAGATGCTCGTTCCGACGCGCCTCACGTTCGACGCCTCGCTGC
>JAFMJN010000075.1 GCA_017853435.1 Planctomycetota bacterium
GCCTCGCGGGTTGGGGAGCCGCCGATGATCGAGGCCTGGCCCTCGTGGTGGCCGTGGTGGTCGTCGGTGCAACCTCGATCGTCGCGGCGTTCTTCGGAGCGGTGCGCGTGATCGCGCGCGGACAGCTCGGAGACGGTCGTCTGCCGGATGCGTTGCCCGCCGAGGCGAAGGCCGCTTTCCGCGAAGATTCCGTTCCGAAACGACCGGTTCGGGGCCGAGACTGCTGAACTTTCCGGCCGATCCGCACGTTGTTAAGGTTCGACGCCGGTTCGAGCGCGGGTCATGGCGACCCTCCGGCGAGGTGAATTCCCATGGGTGCAGCGAAGCAGATGTCCGCGGCCGAAGTGAAGGCCGCGATCGCGGGTAACGGAACGGTCGTCATCGATTTCGGTGCCACGTGGTGTGGTCCGTGCCAGGCGTTGGCTCCGCACTTCGAAAAGATCGCGGGTGAATTCGCCGGCAAGGCGACGCTCGTGAAGATCGACATCGATCAGGAATCCGACCTCGCGGGTGAATTCGGCATCATGTCCGTGCCGACGATCATGTTCTTCAAGGACGGCAAGAAGGTCCATCAGATCGTCGGCAACGCGCCGGACCAGATCCGCAAGAAGATCGCCGAACTCGCAGGCTGATCGCGCGTTGACCCCCGCGTCCATTCCCGAAGCGGAAGTGCGGTCCGTCGCGGATCGCCTCCTCGCGTCGCGCGACGTCGTTCTGACGAGCCACGTCACGCCCGACGCGGACGGCATCGGAACGGCGATCGCCCTCGTACGCGCCCTTCGAGGTCTCGGGAAGCGGGCGCGCATGGTCAGTTGTTCGACGGCTCCGAAGGAGACGTCGTTCCTTTGGCGCCCGGGCGAGTTCGAGGTGTGGCAGCCGGACGTCCATGCCGCCCAACTCAAGGACGCGGACACGGTCGTCGCCACCGATCTCGGCGGCACCCATCGCCTCGGCAAGATGGAACAGCCGGTTCGCGAGGCCCCGGGGAAGAAGATCGTCATCGATCATCACGCCTACGCCGAACCGATGTGGGACCTCCCGCTCGTGGTGATGGGAGTGTCGTCGTCGGCCGAAGTGGCGTCGTGGGTGCTCGACGCGATGGGAGTGCCGCTGACCCCGGAAATCGCGACGCCCCTCTACGCGGGTCTCGCCGCCGATTCCGGATGGTTCGCGTACGACGCGACGTCGTCGCGGGCGTTGTCGCTCGCCGCCCGTCTCGTCGAAGCGGGCGCCCGACCGAACGACATCTGGCGTGAACTCGAATGTCGCAAGTCGCTCTTGAAGATGCGGGTGTTCGGTGAACTGCTCGCGAATCTGAAGGCCGATCACGATGGACGACTCGTTCACGTGGTGATCGACCGGCATTTCCTCAAGAAGCATCAGGTCGAACCGCGCGACACCTTCGAAGTCGTGAATCACTTCATGCGCATGGACGGGGTTGAAGCGGGGGCGTTGTTTCTGCAGCTCGCGTCCGAGAAGACCAAAGTGTCGGTACGTTCCGCGGGCCGAATCGACTTGCTCCCGCTCGCGAAGTCTCACGGCGGCGGTGGACATCGGTTCGCCGTGGGCTTCACCGCGGACGGCATCCCGTTCGACGGGATCGCGTCCCACGTGATGCCCGTGCTCCGCCGCGAAATCGAACTGCTCGACGAACGTGGTGGTTCGGGAGTGCTCGCATGATGGTCGACGGATGGAACGTGCGCGCGTTGTCGACGGGTCGATTCCGTCTCGACGGGGGGGCGATGTTCGGCAACGTCCCGAAGGTTCTTTGGTCGCGCAAGCACGCGGCCGACGACAAGAATCGTATCGAACTCGAACTACGGGTGTTGCTCGCCGAAGGTCACGGTCGGCGCGTCCTCGTCGACACGGGAACGGGGAATCAGTGGGACGCCAAGGAGCAGGCGATTTTCGACGTCGCCGCGGGTGACGAGCCGGGTGTCTGTTCGGCGCTGCGTGCCGCGGGCGTCGACCCCGCCGACATCACCGACGTGGTCATCACGCATCTTCATTTCGACCATGCGGGCGGCGTGACGCGTCGCGGCTCCGACGGTCCCGTGCTGACGTTCCCGAAGGCGCGGCATCACGTGCAGCGCACCAACATGGAAACCGCTTCCGCTCCGAACGAGCGGGAGAAGGCGTCCTATCTCGTTCGCACCGTCGGCCCCCTCTCGGGTGCCGATCTGCATCTCGTCGACGGCGGGGAGGAAATCCTTCCGGGCGTCTTCGTCGAACCTTCCGACGGACACACCACCGGACTCCAGACGGTCCGTGTCGGTGCGGGGGACGGAGCGGTCGTGTTCGTGGCGGACATGTTTCCGACCGCCGCGCACGTTCCTCCCGCGTGGACGATGGGCTACGACCTTTGCCCACGCACCCTCATGAAGGAGAAGCGCGCGATTCTCGAGCGCGCGGTGCGATCGGGCTGGGCGCTCGTACTCGAACACGACCCGTTCCGCGATGCGGTTCGGGTGATGGAAAAGGACGGCCGATTCGAAGCGGCCGAGGATGTGGCGATTCAATGACGACGACGCATGTGAAGTCCGCGGTGACGGGCGATTTCGTGGTGGTTCCGATGGCTCACGAGCCGGAAGGGGATTCCAAGAACCCCATTCTTCCGGAAGGGATCGACGCTCTCGGTTTCGACGTGAAGGCTTTCTTGGCGGCGGCCGAGTGGAATGCGGACGAGGGATCGACCGTGATTCATCACCCCGTCGGCAAGGGAACTCCCCGCAAGGTGGTGTTCGTCGGCCTCGGTGCCGCGGCGCGCGTCGGTGAAGAGACGTGGCGGCGCGCGGGTGGTCACGCCTCGCGCATGCTCGGCGGCAAGGAATCCACGACGGCGGTGATCGGCGATGGAGTCGGCCCTGCGGCGGCGCGATGCGCGTCGGCGTTCGCCGAAGGTTGGCATCTCGCGCGCTATCGCTTCGACTTGTCGAAGCGCGGTGCCAAGGCCCGCGCGGATTACCCTTCGAAGGGGGCGCTGACGCTCGTCGTCGGCAAGGATCACGCCGCCGAAACGATCGCGGCCGTCGCCGTGATGCGCGCGATCGTGAACGGCACGAACGTCGCGCGCGAACTCGGCAACCTGCCCGGCAATCTCGGGACCGCGACGAAGATCGCCGCCGCCGCGGTGAAGATCGGACGTCACGACGGATTCCGCGTGAAGGTGCTCGACCCCGCCGCCTGCCGCAAGCTCGGCATGGGGAGCTTCCTGAGCGTCGGCAACGGCAGCGACGAGCCGTGCCGATTCCTCGTTCTCGAACACGGTCGTCGAAAGCCCGGTCGCAAAACCGTGGCGTTCGTCGGCAAGGGCGTGACGTTCGACGCCGGCGGCATTTCCATCAAGCCCGCGGGTGAGATGGACAAGATGCGGCACGACAAGTGCGGCGGGACCGCCGTGATCGGTCTGTTCTCCGCGCTCGCGGGGATGAAGGCCGATATCCACGCGTTGGGATTCGTTCCGCTCACCGAAAACCTGCTCGGCGGCAGCGCGACGCGCCCGGGCGACCTCGTCACCGCGATGGACGGAACGACGATCGAAGTTCTGAATACGGATGCCGAAGGTCGCCTGATCTTGTGCGACGCGATTCTCCACGCCCGTTCGATGAAGCCCGACATGATCATCGACATGGCGACGCTCACCGGCGCGTGCGTCGTCGCGCTCGGCGGGACGTACGCCGCGTTGTTCTCGACGTCGGATACCCTCGCGGAATCGATCGCGGCGGCCGGAACGGCGGCCCACGAGCGCGTATGGCGCATGCCGCTCGACGACGACTACACCGCGATGATGCGCGGCACCTACGGCGACTTGAAGAACATCGGTGGGCCGAAGGCCGGGAGCATCACGGCGGCGTCCTTCCTGCGGACGTTCGCGGGCGACGTGCCGTGGGCCCACCTCGACATCGCGGGCGTGGCCTACGATGACGGTGGCAAGCCGTATCACGCGCCGCAGGGCGCGACCGGCTTCGGCGTCCGCCTGCTCACGCGTTGGGTCGCGGACGGTATCCGCAGCGGCGCCTTCGAAACTCCGAAGGCGGCGAAGGGCCGCGGAACCCGCTGAGCGCACGATGACGTCCGACGCGACACCGGAATTCGAGGCGCCCGTCGTGGACGTGCGCCTGTTTCCGTTGTCGCGTGTAACGCTTTTCCCCGGCGTCCGGCTCCCGTTCCACATTTTCGAGCCCCGCTACCGCGAACTCTTGGCCCACGCGCTCGATTCGGACGGCTTGGTCGCGATCCCTCAGGCGGTTCCGGCCCCCGGTGGTTCCGCCATCGCCGCCGTATTCGGCGTCGGCGAGATCACCCGATGGGTGACGCATTCCGACGGAACCAGCGACATCGAGGTGACGGGAAGGTTCCGCGCCCGATTCGTCGAGGAAATTCCTTGCGAAGCGGGTTACCGCATGGCGAAGGTCCGTCGTCTCGAGGAAGAAACGCCGGATGCAGCCGCGGCCCGGGAGATCGCCGACGATCTTCGGCAGCGCCTTCGCGCCCTCGACCGATGGGGCGTTTCGGAATCGGCCCGCGACGTGGTGGACGGCATGTTCGAAAAGGCCGAGTCGGGGCCTACGCTCGACGTCGGATTCCTCGTCAATATTCTCGCGACGGTCGTGATCGGCGATGCGGGGGTGCGCCAAGCGCTGCTCGAGGAGCCGTCGATCGCCGAACGCGCGCGTCATCTCGGTACGATTCTCGATACCCTCCGCCAGGAACTCGGCGGACGGGCGGATCCGTCGGAAGGTTGAACGTCATGCGCATATTCGAACCTCACATCCACATGGTTTCCCGCGTCACCGACGATTACGAGGCGATGGCCGCCGCGGGCGTCCAGCTCGTTCTCGAACCGGCGTTCTGGTTGGGCGAACCGCGAAAGCGCGTGGGGACGTTCCTCGACTATTTCGATTCGCTCCTCGGATTCGAGGTTCAGCGCGCCCGCAATCACAACATCGAGCACGTCTGCACCATCGCGATCAATCCTCGTGAAGCCAACAATCGTGCCTTGGCCGAAGAGGTTTTGCCGCATCTCGATACGTACTTCGCGCATGATCGATGCGTCGGCGTCGGCGAACTCGGCTACGACGACATCACCGAGGCCGAAGAGGACTTCTTGAAGCGGCAATTGCTGCTCGCGATGAAGCATGGATTGCCCGCGCTCGTCCACACGCCTCACCGGAAGAAGGCGTTCGGAACGCAGCGCACCATCGACGTCTGCCGCGACGTCGGATTCCCCTTCGAACGGCTTCTTCTCGATCACGCGACCGAGGAAACGGTCAAGATGATTCTCGATTCCGGTGCGTGGTGTGGTTTCACCATCTACCCGAACACCAAACTCACTCCGGAACGCGCCACCAACATGCTGCTCGAATTCGGAGTGGAGCGGATGATGGTCAACTCGTCCGCCGACTGGGGACCGTCGACGGTGATGTCGGTGCCCTACACGTGCGTCGAAATGCGTCGTCGCGGATTCGACGACGCCTCCATCGCGAAACTCGTGTGGGACAATCCGTTTTCCTTCTACGACGTGACGGGACGCTTGTCGAAGCTTCGTAAATGGTGAGCGAGCGCCCGAAGGACGAACTGTTTCGGATCGCCTCGGAGCATTTCGCGGCCGGGCGTTGGTTCGAGGCCCACGAGGAATGGGAGGCCATGTGGCACCCCCTCGAGGGCGAGGAGCGGGAGTTCGTTCAGGCGCTCATTCAGGCGGCGATTTCCCTGCACCATCAAAGTCGGGGCAACCGGGCCGGGGCTTGGAGTTTGGCTCAGCGGGTGTTCACCCGCATGAACGGAGCCACGCGGAATTGGCACGGGGTGGACCGGGCGGCGTTCTTGGCGGCCTTCGACGCCGCGAACGGCCGTTTCGGGCGTCTCGATGCCGTTGTCGCCCGGGGCGACGCTCCGATGGTGGTGCCGACCCCGTTTTCGCTTCCGACCGCGCGCGATTGAGCGGGGTGCCCTTTGGGTTACAGTCCGCACGGCGGGGGGAAAAGAGACCGCCTCAGCATGCGAACATGGCTGCTCCAACTATGTGTCCTCCTTGCGGTTGCGGGATGCAAGGGACCGGACGACCATCTCGAGGATCTACGCACCGTGAACGAGCGCGACGAAGCGTCGCGGCGTTATCGGTTGAAGGCCGACGTGTACGACGCGGGGCAGTTGGTCCATGAAGCGTTCGCCGCGCTCGCCGACGCCGATGCGCTGACGTTGTCCCAAATGGCGCGCTCCATCGGATGGGCCGGACGTGTCGCCTCCGACTCCGAGGTGCCCCTTTGCCGGGCGCAGGCCGTGGCACTGACCGCGTCGTTGTGCGTTCGATATCCGATCCCGCCGCGAACCACTCCGTGGATCACGACGGACGGAGAGAAGGTCCGGACGATCATCACCGAGGCGGTGAACGTCATCGGTCGCGAGGACGAGTACCAGACGCTCGAAAACGGTCTCATCGACATTCTCGACAATCCCGATCGCGCCGTCGCCGACAAGGCTCGTCAGCGGTTGAAGGAGATCGCGAAGCAGGACTTCGGAACGGATCCCGAAAAGTGGCGCGCGTGGTGGGAGCGGGAGAAGGTCGCGTTGCTCGCGGATTCCGAGGCACGGATGCGTCCGCAGTTCGAAGCGCTCGCCGGAGTCAGACTCGAGAATCTCAAGTCGGGCGCCGCGTTGCTCATCTTCCTCGGTGAGCATCTCCGCACGGCGGATCCGCCCGGATTGCGGGACGTCACGACGGCGGCCGTTCAAAACGCGGCGCGTCAAGTCGCGGTCTACACGATCCTGTCCGGCCTCCGCACGCAGGATGCGCCCGACGTGCGCGGAGCGGCGGCGGTCGCCGTGTCGGACGTTCCGGATCCGGCTTTCGGCGACGTCGTCGTGTTCGCGGTTGCGCGCGAGCGAGACCCCGTTTGCCGTGGACGTTTGATCGAAGCGCTGTCCCGTTATCCCAAACGCGAAACCGTCGCCGCATTGATCCGACAAATGGAAGACGCCGAACGGACGGGGGAGTCCGGGGTGGCTCTCTTGAGCCGACGCGCTCTCACGGCCTTGACCGCCGAAGATCGAGGATCCGCCTCCGAAGCGTGGAGTCTCTGGTTCGAGCGCGAAGGCAAGGACCGTTGGCCGTGAGAAAACCTACGGTGCATGTCGCCTTAGACCGGCCCGTTCCCTACACGGGCCCCGAATTGCGTCCTCATTTCCTGCGTCACACGTTCGGAATTCATGGGGACGCCGTCGTCGCTTGGCACGGACCGTGCGAGGTTCGCGGGGACGCGTTGGTCGACCTCGAAGACCGTGACGCCGGAGACTTCATCAAATCGGCCGATATGCTCCACATCTTGGTGGAACAGTTCGAACCGAACCTCTCGCGGAGCGTCGTGCTCCAACGCCTCCTCGCATCGCTCGCCGCCGATCTCGTCCGCGAGCGATGCCCGAGTCGGGACGTGCTCCGTCGTGGAGACGACGTCTACGTCGACGGAGGCAAGCTTTCGGTGTCGATCGCGACCGTCTCACCCGTGTCGTCGTTGATTCACTTCGGCGTGAACATCGACGGGCGCGGCGCTCCGGTCGCGGTTTCCGAATTGAAGGCGCTCGGTGTGGACCCGCGTGAATTCGCCGAAACCCTCCTCGCGCGCTTCGCCGCCGAGATCGACGGCATCATCGACGCCACGTGCAAGGTCGTTCCCGCCCATCCGGGCTGAGGGCTGACATGGGGGAAAAAGGGAAACTCGCGATCAAACTCGCCGTCGGCCTTCTGGTCGTGTCGGTGATCGCGTGGAATCTCGACTTCCTCGATCGATGCGTGCTCGCGGACGGTCGCGAGTATCGCGGAACGGGGCTCGTCATCTCCGACGACGCGTCCGTCGTGGCGGACGGCCGTCGGCTTCCGTTCGGCGATACGGTCGTGACGCGCGACGGCGGGGCGTTGTCGGTCAAATCCAAGGGACTCGACGCCTTTACGGCGACGTCGGTCGTCTTCTCCGGGCGCGTCGCGATGGTCGATCGCGCCGACGGGCGTCGCCTCGATCTCGATTTGGCGAACGTGCGTCTTCGGGATGCGGGGACGCGTCCCGTGCGGGTGGTTCCGGAAGCGGAAACGGGTTTTCTTTCGACGCTCGGAAGACTGAAGAATGCGGGCGGCGTCACGCTGCTCGCGTTCGCCTTCATGGCGCTCGCCTACGCGGCCAGCGCGCTCCGATGGAGCCTCCTGCTGAAGGCCCAAGGATTGGGAGTCGGATTCCCGCAGGCGCTCCGGCTCACGTTCATCGGGCTGTTCTTCAACAACGTCATGCCCGGGCTTACCGGCGGCGACGTCGTGAAGGCCGTGATGATCGCGAAGGAGCATCCGAACGAGCGTGCCCGTGCCGTCGGCACCGTGATCGTCGACCGCATCATCGGACTCATCGTGCTCGCCTTGATCGCGATCGTCGTCATCGCCGGAGATCTCGACCGCTACCGCGATGCGGCCCTCACGGTCGGCGCGTTTCTCGGAGCCGCCGTCTTCGGCTGCGTGTTCTTCCTTTCGAAGCGGGTGCGTCGGGCGATCGGCTTGGACAAGCTTTTGAAGAAGCTCCCGATGGCCGGCATCCTGGAAAAACTCGACGAGGCGTTCCGCATGTACCGCTCGCAACGCGGGCACGTCGCGGTCGCGTTCTTGTTGTCCGTGGTCTGTCACGTCGGCAACATCGGCGCGATCTACGCCTTCGGGGCGGCGATCGGTCTCGACGCGCGGGCGGGCATCGAAGGGTCGGTCATCGCCGCCTACGTGGCGACCGTGCCCGTCGCGCTCATCGTTTCGTCGGTCCCGCTGCTTCCGGGCGGTTGGGGAGTCGGCGAGATGGCCTTCGCCTACTTCTTCCGTTCCGTCGGCGTCTGGAACGTCGATTTGTCCGTCGCGCTGTCGGTCACGCAGCGTGCCGCGACGCTCCTGATGAGTCTCCTCGGCGGCTGGTGGTTTCTCACCCACCGCGGAGACGTGAATCGTGCCCTTTCCGAGGCGTCCGACGCGGACGCCCGCGGAGTCCGTTGATGTCTCTACTCGTCGTCGGTTCCATCGCGCTCGACACCGTGAAGACCCCGTTCGGCGAACGCGCGGACATTCTCGGTGGGGCGGCGTCGTTCTTCTCCGTCGCGGCGTCGTTTTTTGCGCCCGTGCGCCTGCTCGGCGTCATCGGCGAGGATTTTCCGGAATGCCATGTCGACCTGCTGCGCTCTCGCGGCATCGATCTGCGGGGCCTCGAGCGGCGTTCCGGAGGCAAGACCTTTCGGTGGTCCGGTTCCTACGAAGGGCGCATGGACGTGGCCACCACGCGCGACGTCAAACTCAACGTCTTGGGTGACTTCAAACCGACCGTTCCCGACGCCTATCTCGACAGCGCCTTCGTGTTTCTCGCGAACACCGACCCCGTGACCCAGGCGCACGTCGTGCGTCAGATTCCCGGCCGCAAGTTCGCCATGCTCGACACGATGAATCTGTGGATCGATACGAAGCGCGCCGACCTCGTCGACGCCCTGAGGCTCGTCGACGGCGTCGTCATGAACGACGAGGAAGCGCGGAGCTTGGGGGGAAGTTCGAATTTGATCTTCGCGATGAACGCGTTGTCGAATCTCGGGGCCCGGCTGATCGTCGTCAAGAAGGGGGAGCACGGCGCCGTGATGCTCCGAAACGGCGAGTTTTTCGCACTGCCCGCGTACCCGTTGGACGCCGTCAAAGACCCTACGGGCGCGGGCGACACGTTCGCGGCGGGATTCATGGGGCACCTCGCGGCGACCGGGGATACGTCCTGGTCGAACCTGAAGCGGGCGTTGGCCTACGGCACGGTGACCGCATCGTTCACGGTCGAGGACTTCAGCCTCGACCGACTGCTCGCCATCGAGCGGGCGGATCTCGATCGTCGACTCGCCGCATTCGTTTCCATGGTGACGTGGTAGATCGGGGACTTCGTCCGTATGATCTTCCGGCGGCCCTTTCCGCCGGGAGATCACAATCGTGACCAAGCACCCCTTCATCGTTTCGCTCGCCCTCACGGCGGCGGTATTCGCTCAGGCGCCGAAGACCTACGGGTCGTTGGCCGACATCAACAAGGCCTTCGACGCCGAGGCGACGGCTGCGGCGAAGAAGGTGACCGCGGGTCGTCTCGCCGCGATCGAGGCCTACGTGGGCAACGCGAAGAACGCGGCCGCGAAGGATCTCGGCGAAGCCCGGCTCCGCGCCGCGGAAATCGCGATGGAACTCGAGAAGCCCGAAGTCGCGAAGGGGCACGCCGAGAAGGCGATCGCCGCGCTCAAGGGCGGCGACGGCAAGCAGGAAGATCTCGCGAACGATGCGCGCCTCATCCTCGGCCAGGCTCTGACGCAGACCGGGGCGCCGGTCGCGAAGGTTTCCGAAGCCCTGAAGCCGATCATCGATGCGGCCGACATGACCAAGGGGCAGAAGTCCGTCATGGGTGGGATTGAAGCCATGCAGGCGTTGTCGGAAGCCATGGTCGACGCGGGAGACGCCGCCGGCGCCCTCAAGGCTTGGGAAGAGTGGCACGACCGTATGGCGCATCCGCAACTTCAGCAGATGGCGAAGTCCGAGATGGAGAACATCAAGGCGGTGGGTACCGCTCCGCTCGCCTTCAACGTGAAGGACACGGCGGGTAAGGACTTGAGCCTCGAGCAGTACAAGGGCAAGGTCGTCTTGATCGACTTCTGGGCGACGTGGTGCGGACCGTGCAAGGCGGAGTTGCCGAACGTGATCGAAACCTACAAGAAGTGGAATGCTTCGGGCTTCGAAGTGCTCGGTATCTCGCTCGATCAGGACAAGGACGCCCTCGACGCGTTCCTCAAGTCGAACGACATGCCGTGGCGCCAACACTTCGACGGCAAGGGTTGGGAGAACGAAATCGCGCAGCTCTACGGCGTGCGCTCGATCCCGGCGACGTACCTTCTCGATCGCGACGGCAAGATCGTGAAGATGAACGTCCGCGGCGAAGCTTTGAAGAAGGCCGTCGCGAAGCTGTGCGCCCTGGCCCCGAAGAAGTGATTCGGCGTTGATCGATCGAGCCCCGGCGGCCCGCAAGGGTGCCGGGGCTTCGTCGTTTTTTCGCCCCTTTTTCCGCAGGCGTACGGGGTTTGGGAGCGACGCGTCCGGGCGTTAGCATTCCGGAGACGTCGAGGAGCCCACGGTGCCGCTACGCGGTGCAGAACGCTCGATCCGCTCCTCCGACGGTTAACGAGCCCTACCCTGAACGCATGAAGCATGTCCCCTGACGGAAAGTCCTCGATCTCCTTCGCATTCCCCGGTTCCTCCTGCTCGGGCATCGCCTGGGACGGTGAGAACGTTTGGTTGTCCGACGCCGCCGAAAAGAAAGTGTTCCGCATCGACCCCAAGGACGGGCACGTCCTGTTCAGCCTCGCCTTCGAAGGCGAACTCGGCGGGGTCGCTTGGGACGGCAAACACGTGTGGCAGGCGGAACGCTCTTCCCGCACCGTCTCGCAGGTCGACGCCGACTCGGGCGAGATCCTGAAGGCGATCCGCGTCGAGCACCCGATGGGTGAGCTCGCCGGGCTTTGCCAAGAGGGTGACAGCCTTTGGGTGGCACTCTCGGGTGTCGGGCAAATCCGCCGGATGAAGGTCGCCGACGGCGGCTTCATGAAGGCCTACCCGACGCGCAGCACCGTGACCGGGGTC
>JAFMJN010000320.1 GCA_017853435.1 Planctomycetota bacterium
GAAAGCGCCTCTATGTCGTCGTCGCTCCGGACGGCGAGCAGGTGCTGTTTACCGGCACCGTGCCGCAGTGCCGTCGCTTCATCGAGGTTTACCGCGAGAAGGTCGAGCGCGCGCGCATGCGTGATCGCAAGGGCAACCGCTCCTTCCAAACGATCTCGTGACGCAAACTTCCCCGGGGCCGATTCGGACGACGGTCGTCGCGGCCTTGGGCGGTGTCCTCGAGTACTTCGACTTCGTCCTCTTCGCGTTGCTCGCGCAACCGTTGGGTGACGCCTTCTTCCCGAAGGAAGCGTCGTCGGACACGCGGGTCATCGAAGCGTTCGGCGTGTTCGCCGCCGGATATCTCGCCCGACCCTTCGGCGGGCTTTTCTTTTCCCACCGCGCCGACCGTCAGGGTCGCAAGGGCGTCTTCGCCCAAACCGTTTCGCTGATGGCGCTGACGGCGGGTTTGATCGCGATCTTGCCCGGCTACGCGACGTTGGGTGTCGTCGCGCCCGCCCTGTTGATCCTTCTCCGGGTGGTCCAAGGGCTTGCGTTCGGCGGAGAACTGCCGGGCGCCATGTGCTTTTTGGCGGAACAGGTGCCCGCGGCGCATCGCTGCTTGGCCCTCGGCATCTTGATCGCGGCGGTGAACGCGGGAAACCTCGTCGCGTACGGAGTGATCGCGGCCGTCGGAGCTTTCATGACGCCGGAAGCGTTCCACGACTGGGGATGGCGCATCCCGTTCGCGGTCGGTGCGTTGGCGGGACTTTTCTCGATCCTCGTCCGCAAGCACATGTCGGAAACGTCGGTGTTCATGAAGATGCAGGCCGAGCGCCGCATCGAGAAGGTCCCTGCGCGGACGCTCATGCGTGACCACTGGCGCACCGTCCTCCATATGCTCGCGCTCGTCTCCGTGCACGCCGGAGTGGTGTCGTTGTTCTTCCTCGCGCTACCGACCCTTCTTCCGAAGTTCACCGGCCTGTCGCCCACCGAGGCGCGCGGTGTCGCGACTTGGATCACCATCATCGGGACGCCCTGCTACGTGCTCGGTGGGTTCGTCGCCGATCGATTGGGACGTCGCGTCGCGATTCTCGGAACGCTCGTTCTGACGGCGATCGCCGCACCCGCGTCGTTCATCTTGATCGGGCAAGGCCATGTCCTTCCGGGAGCGATCCTCGGCGTCGTGCCGCCGTGCCTCTTCGTCGGTTCCTACCTCGCTTCTATGGTGGACGCTTTCCCCGCGAACGTGCGCACGTCCGGGATCGGCCTCGCCTACAACATCGGCTACGCGGTGGTGGGCGGCGGTATCCCCACGCTTTCCGCGATCATGCTTCACGAAGGACTCTCGCCTTGGATGGTTTCGGGAGTGCTCGGACTCCTTGCGGTGATCGCGTTCATGGTCGAAGTGCTTTGGCCCCGAACGGCCGGACGGATTCAGGAAGACGGACATATTCGAGCGTGACGAATCGGCACGGCCGTCGATTCGTTCGTATTCTTCGGGGATTCGACTATGGTCGACAGTCGCGGTCGACTCGGTTTCTTCGTCCAGTAAAGTGCTTCACTTGACACTCGACCTTCATTCCACGAAAGTCGCCCCCGTCGCAACAAGGGGGAATCGTGGAAGAGTCGCTCATTGAAATACCGTTCGACCGCTTGCGTTGTCGCGAACCCGAAGCGTGGGAATCGTTCGCGGAACAGGTGCGCGTCATGCTCGGCGGCTTTCTGCGCGGCATGAAAGTCGACCACCATGCGTCCGAAGAGATCATCCAGGATTGTCTGTTCGTCGCGTGGCGTCGTCTCGAAGGCCTTCGCGACCCACAGCGACTCGGAACGTGGATGCGGACCATCGCCCGCAATCGATTCCTGACATCGTTGCGGCGCCGCGGCCCGAAGGAAGTCGCCCTCGAATCCGCAGCGGACGTCCACGTGGTCGATCCTCCTCTCGAGGAAGGGCTACCGGGAGTCCTCCGTGTCGAAGTCCATCGACTGACGGGTCGAAAACGCCTCATCATCGAACTGCGCATCCTCGGTGGGTTCAGCCCCGAGGAGGTCGAGGAAATGACGGGCATCCCGCGAGCCCGTCAGCGTCGCTGTCTGTACAACGCGCTGTCCGACTTGCGCGCACGGCTTTGCGGTGGCGACGGTCGCACCGCGGTCCGTCGGCCCGACTGAATTGAACGGAGTCGACCATGTTTCGACGCACGGTGACGTACCTGTTGCTCGCCGTCTCGGCATTCGCACAGTCGGATGCGAAAGCGCTGTTGGACAGCGCCAAGAAACGCCTGGCGGTCGCGCAGGCGCATACGGGCGACGGACGCCTCGAACGCATGCGGGCGTGCGTCCCTCTCTTCGAAAGGGCGCGCGTTGCGGCACCCATCGGGTCGCGCGAACGCGCCCGGTCCGGTTTGGAAACGGGTCGCATCCTCAAACGGCTCGGTGACCTTTCGGCGGCCGAAGTGTCGTACCGCGACGTCGTCGCCGAAGGGCCCGCGGAAGAGGCTGTGGATGCGTTGCACGAACTTGCGACGCTCCATCGGTCGATGCGTCGCGTCGATGCCGCCGTCGCCGATCTCGAAATCGTTCTCATCCGTTATCCGACGCAGACGCGTGCCTGCGCCGAGGCCTTGGTG
>JAFMJN010000076.1 GCA_017853435.1 Planctomycetota bacterium
TGGAAGATGTTCTGGTCCGTGTTCGGGACGTCGAATCAACTGCTCGCGTCGTTGACGCTGCTCAGCCTGACGTTGTGGATCATGAAGGGGAAGCGCCCCAAACTCGCATGGGTGACCGGGGTGCCGATGGTGTTCATGATGATCACCACCTTGTGGGCGCTCGGTCTCGCCGTCGCCCGGTTCATCGCGCGCGTTGCCGAGGGAAGAGGGTTCGATCCCGCCGGTGCGGTGTCGACCGTCCTACTCGTCGTCGCGATTCTGCTGATTTTCGAAGCCGTCAAAGCGCTGCGGAGGCACGTTCCGCAGCCGGTTCGATGAAGCACCACCGGATGTCCGGAGCCCCGGCGCGGACGTCTTTCTCGTAGGCGGCGAGCGCGGCGAGTAGTTCCGCCGAGGATCCCGTCGCGGGGACCACGACGCGGATCGCGACGATCACCTGTCCCGGGCCTTGCTGAAGCGTGAGCACGCGGTCGACGCGACCGACGGCGGGATGGCGCTCCGCGGCGGCGTGAACGGCGGCGACGACCGCGGGGTCCGCCGCTTCGCCGACGAGAAGGGCTTTGACTTCCTTCGCCAGGAAAACGGCCACCGCGATGAGCACCGCACCGACGAGGATCGTGCCGATCGCGTCCCATTTCGGGTCGTTCGTCGCGACGGCGACGAGAAGGGCGACGAGTGCGAGAAGCAGTCCCAAGACGGCGGCACTGTTCTCGCCGAAGACGACGACGAGATCCGAATCCTTCGTCGATCGCAAGTAGGTGAAGAATGGGGTCGTGCCGCGACGGCGACGGATCTCTTTGATGTTGCCCCACGTCGCCGCACCTTCGATCACGAGGGCGATCCCGAGGACGGCCGCCCCGATCCACCAACGCGTGATCGGTTCGGGGTGTTCGAGTTTGTGGATCCCTTCGTAGATCGAGAACATGCCGCCTCCGGAGAAGAGCAGGAGGGCGACGATGAACGACCAAAAGTAGAGCGCGCGGCCGTAACCGAACGGGTGGGTGGCGTCCGGAGCTTTGCCGGAGCGGTGGACGCCGAGCAGGAGGAGGAGCTGATTCGTCGCGTCGGCGGCGGAGTGGATGGACTCCGCGAGCATCGCTCCGGATTTCGTCAGGGCGGCGGCGATCCCCTTGATGACGGCGATGCCGAGATTGGCGTAAAGCGAACTGCGGATATGGGACGTATCGGGGGAAGCCATGGCCGAGATCCTATCTCGACGGGGGACGGGCCGCTCCGCGTAGAATGGGGCCGGAGGTTCCCCATGCGAAGACTTCTGACGACGTTGGCCGTGGTGTTGATCGTGGCCGGTGCGGTGTCGGCTCAACGAACGCCGCCCCGCCCCCCGCGCAACAACAATCCGAACAACAACAAGAACGAGGAAGTGAAGAAGGGCGAGATCTCCGACCTTTCCGCCGAAGCGCTCGGCGGGCAGTGGAAGGACGCCTACACGCTCGCCGTGAAGGCGACGGTGAAGAACATCGGCCCCGCCGACAATGCGGGTGGTCGCAAAGCGTCGCTGTGGGCGACGGTCGGCGAGAAGGGAAAGAAGGTGAAGGTGAAGACGTGGACCACGCCCGCCCTCAAGGCCGGAGCCACCCACACCTTCGTGTTCGAGACCGCGGAGCGGAAGCACTGGGCGGCCGACGTGGAATGGTCGCTCGAACTCGAGGCCGGCGACAACATCGTGTTCGACGACGTCAAGGCGGCGAAGCTCGAGCCGGGCCCGAACCCGGGCGAGAAGAAGAAGCCCGCGACGCCCGCCCCCGAAAAGTCCGGCGGCTGACGCTAGCGGCGCGCCGCGTCGGTCAACACGGCCTTGAGGCGGCGCGCGGTATCGCCCCAGTCGAACGTCTCCGCGTAGGCGCGCGTCGCGAGGCGTGACGGCGGCGACGCGAGCAGTCGACGCATGCCGTCGGCGAGCGACGCGGACGTGCGATCGACGAGCACTCCGGCCTCGGGAGCGGCGACGACTTCCGGGGTGCCCCAGATACGCGTGGCCACGACGGGGGTCCCGCACGCCATCGATTCGAGGAGGACGTTCGCCCATCCCTCGCGATCCGACGCGAGGACCGAAAGATCGGCCGCTCCGAACCAACGCCGTACCGATTCCGGTGGTTGGCGTCCCGCGAACGTGACGCGATCCGCGACCCCGAGTTCCGCCGCGAGACGTCGCAGGGCGCCCTCTTCGGGACCGTCGCCCACGAAACACAGAGCGACGTCTTCGAGAGTCGCGACGGCGCGCAGCACGAGGTCGGGACCTTTCCGCGGAATCAGGTGTCCGACGCAGACCACGGTGGGGCGCGTCCAGCCGAGTTCACGGCGCAGCGCGTCGCGATCTTCGGGGGGCGCGAAGCGCACCGGATCGACACCGTTGCGCAGCACGTGCACGTGGTCGTCGGGGACCCCCATGTCGATCAGGACGTCCTTCAGCGCGGCGCACACCGTGATGCAGGCCTTCGCTTCCATCGCCGCGGCGCGGATCATGCCGCGCGCCACCGGGTGCTCGGGGATCAGGTTGAGATCGGTCCCACGGGCCGTGATGACGACGGGCTTCTTGAAGCGTCGACCGAGACTCACCGCGGCGACGCCGTCCGGGAAGAAGTACTGGGCGTCGATGACGTCGAAATTCCAACCTTCCGCGAGCAGGCGCGACAGCGTCGGACGGGCACCCATCGCCATGAGCGAAGGGGCGAGGGTCATGCCGATCTTCGGAATCGAGAGCCACCGCGGATGGAGGACTTCGACCCCGTCGCGTTGCTCGCGTGCCGGAACCCGTGCGTAGGCCGCCCAGTCGCCGAAGCGTGGATGGGTGGAAGGGAACCAAGGAACGGGGGCGACGACTTTCGATTCGATGTCGCCCTCGGCGATCAAGTGCCGAAGTCGCTGTTCCACGAAGACGCCGTGCGACGGACGCGTCGCATCGGGGAAGAGGGAGCCGAACGTCAGCACTTTCATTGCGGCCCCGCCCCGGTGCTCGCGAGCACCGCGTCGTAGGCGTCCATGTAGCCGCGCACCATCGCGTCCATGCTGAAGCGCTGCGTGGCGCGCAGCCGCGCTTCGCCACCGAGCCGGGCTCCGAGACCGGGATCATCGAAGAAGCGTGCGAGGACGTCGGCCAAGGCGTCGACGTCGCCCGACGGCGTCAGGAATCCCGTGCGCCCGTCGTCGACGAGTTCCACGTTGCCGCCGACCGCCGTCGCCACGACCGGACATCCCGTCGCCATCGCTTCGAGAATCGTGTTGGAGATTCCTTCGTTCAGAGACGGCAGGACGAAAACGTCGAGGGCGCGGAGGATATCGGGGATGTCGCCGCGCGTGCCCGGAAGCCATGCGAGGGCCCGGGCGTCGGCCGCGTCGAGCAGCCGCTCGCAGTCGGCTTTGAGGGGGCCGTCTCCGACGAGCACGAGGCGGGCTTTGCGACGCAGGTCCGGGCGTCGTTCGATCATTCGAACGAATCCGCGGGTGAGGAACGTCTGCGCCTTCACTTCCTGCATGCGACCGACCGTGCCGATCACGCGGATGTCGTCGTCGGCGAAATCGGGAGGGAGCGGCGCGCGGGCGTTCGCGGACGGAGGAGCGAACCGCACCGTGTCGACGCCGTTCATGATGTGGATCAGTCGTGAGGCCGGCACGCCGATGTCCCGTTCGAGCCATCGCGTGAGGTCGACGCTCACCGCGATGTGGCGGTGAATCATCGGGTTCACGAGCTTTCGGAACCAGCGATAGCGACGCGTGGTCCCGTGGAGATCGTGGACGTCGCGACCGTGTTCGCCGTGGATGCGTCCGGGGACGCCCGCCAAACGACCGGTGATCTGCCCTTCGAGCGTGGCCAGGTTGCGCGTATGGAGGATCGCCGGGCGACGGTTGCGAAGCCATCGATACAACGTGCGGTGGGTTCCGAAATCGTTGCCCTTCGGCTGTCGCAGTTCGACCCACTCGACGTCGTCGCGTTCCACACGTTCGCGAAAGTCGGAGATGCGGGTCAACGCGATGACGGCATGGCGATACCGATCCCGGGGGAGCCGGTTCAGTAGATTCACCATCCCGTTCTCCATGCCTCCGGTATCGAATGCGAAGACGAGATGGGCGATGAGGGGGGGCGCCGTAGTCACTCGGGGAAGGATAGCCCCAAATCCGCTTCCTAACCCGAGTTGCGGCGCCGGATATCCGGCGCCGCGGGGGGCCGCCTCAGCGCTTGCCGCGAGGCTTCTTGGAGGTGCGGCGCGCGGTGGGTTTCGCCCGCTTGCGCACGACGGCCTTCACGCGTTTCGCGCGTTTTGCGCGGCGGCGCGAAGGGGCCTTTTCGGCGGGAACCTTCGCGGGAAGGTGCGGGCTTTCTTCCTTCGAGCGCAGGAGCAAATTCGCCGCGTCGCTCGGAAGGAGAACGCCCGTCGCGAGAATCCCGACGCACCACACGAAGCGGAGCATCCAAGATTCTTTGTCGAAGGCTCCCGTCGAGGGGCGCGGCCCCTCGTCGGCGGCGAGTTCGGCCATGCGGCACGCCGACACGATCACGTCGGCGATTCGCGGTTCGCGTTCCATGAGCGAACGCGTGACCTCGCCTTGGTCCACCGGTTCGCGCGGCGGCGTCTCTTCGGGGCGGTCCTTCGTGCGAGCGATGCGCAGAGGCGTCGGCCGCAGTGCGGAAATCCCCTCGAGAATCTGGGGGAAAACCACCGTGCGCGCTTCGAAGGGGTCGTTCGGGTCTTCGTGACGACACACCGAAAGTCCGAAGGTGATTCCGAGGGCGAACGCTCTGTGGAGCGATTCCGCGGTGGCTTCGATGCGGCGTTCGAGTTCGGTGGTCGGTACCCCGAAGAAGTAGGAGAAGTTCGACGTGTCGAAGATGGGGGCGAGACGGACGAAGGCCATCCCGCGATCCGCGCCCGACTTCGACTGGAACCAACCATAGAGCTCGCGCAGCCGCGGTTGGCTGAGACGCTCGACCATGAGGCTCGTTTCCTCGGGATCGAGGAGTTTCTCCACGCTGATGCCGTCGCTCACGATGGGTGTTCCTTGCGGAGCCGAATGCTGCGCGGCTCCAAGCCGGAAATCCTAACGCGAAACGGCCCCGGATCCACGCGAAAACGCCGGGGAACCGTGTCGATTCCGCCTATAATCGGGGCATGCGAACCACCGCCCGCGTTCTTTTTTCATCGATGCTCGCCCTCTGCACGACGGACGTTTCCGCTCAGGCCGCGGGACAGGCCGTGAACGATCTCTTCAACCGAACCGCCGGGACGCAACTCGGCCTCGATTGGACCGAGGTGAACGGTGACGCGCAGATCTCCGGAAATCGGATCGTCGGCAACAGCCCGTTCGATCTCGGTTGGAGTGCGCACACGACGTTCAACGCTCCGTGGTCGCAAACCGCGGCCCGCATGACGTGGTCCATGAACGGCGGTGGCGGCGACCGCGTCTCGATCATCTGCGGCGCCGACACGTCGACATGGTCGGCCGTGGAAGTCCGCATCGGCGACAACGACGGAGACGGGTTGGCGGATCGCGTGTGGTGGAACGCCGCGGTCAATGCGGGAGCGTGGTTCTCCGGCGCCTCGTTCGCCAATCTCACGACCCCGCTCGCGGCGGGAGAAGCCACCGTTTGGTTCACGAACGGCGGAAACACGGTGAATCTCGAAATCCGCGACACCGCGGGCGCCAATCCGCAAACGTATTCGGCGTCGGGCATCCTCGCGATGCCGCCGACGGGAACGCGCGTCGGCTTCGGCTACTACAACAATCCGTTCGTCGACGACTTCCAGGCGTGGACGGGGAACGCGAACGGTCTCGCCTGCACGCTGACGCGCGCCCGAACGAATCAGCCCGCGTCGCTGCTCGTGACGCATGCGTCGCCGAACGCGCCGGTGCTCGTGGCGTTTTCGACGGTCGGCGGCGGACCGATTCCGACGGCGATCGGCAACGTCCTCTTGTCCGAACCGGTGGTCCTGCTCGGCGCGTTCTCCGCCGCCGCGACGGGGCGCGTCGAAATTCCCATGGGGACGGTGCCGCCCGGACTTTCGGGGGCGGTGTTCTGGGTGCAAGCTTTCGATGCGACCGCCAACGTGTTGTCGAACGGCTTCTCGATGGCCGTCCTCTGACCACGCCGCTTCGTGAAACGCGCGACGCCGCACGGAGGGACCTCCGTACGGCGTCGGTGCGCGATGCGCGGATCAGCCGAGGGCGCGGGCGATGAGGTCGGCTTGCTCGGCCTGATGAACGAGGAACGATCCCGCCGCCGGTGACGCGGCCGCGGGGCGCCCCGCGTAGCGCACGCGCCACCCGAGGTCCGCGAAACGCGGAGCGACGTGCGACCATGCACCCATGTTCTTCGGCTCCTCCTGCGCGAAGACGATGTTCTTCTGCGCCTTGAGGTAGCGGGCCGCGATCTCGAGAAGTTGCTCGCGCGGGAACGGATAGATCTGCTCGAGTCGCAGGAGTGCGACGTCGTTGCGTCCCTTCGCGGTGCGGGCTTCGTCGAGGTCGTACCAGAGCTTGCCCGTGCAGACGACGATCTTCGTGACGGCCGTCGGGTCGCCGACCTTCGGGTCGTCGATGACGGGCCGGAAGCGTCCCGCCGCGAGCTCCGCCAACGTCGACGTCGCTTCCTTCTTCTTCAGAAGGCTCTTCGGCGTCATGACGATCAGCGGGCGCTTCACGGGCGTGGCTCCGTGGCGGCGCAGAAGATGGAAGAAGTTCGCGGGAGTCGTGCAGTTCGCGACGGTCATGTTGCCTTCGGCGCACAACTGCAGGAAGCGTTCGACACGCCCCGACGAGTGCTCCGGGCCTTGTCCGTCGTAGCCGTGAGGCAGAAGCATCACGACGCCCGACGTCTGTCCCCACTTTTGTTCCGAGGCCGCGATGTATTGGTCGATCTGGATCTGCGCGCCGTTGCAGAAGTCGCCGAACTGCGCTTCCCAAATCACGACGCTCTTCGACGCTTCGACGGCGTAGCCGTACTCGAAGCCGAGCGCCGCTTCTTCCGACAGAAGCGAGTCGACGACGGTATAGCCGGCTCCGCCGAGATCGTTCAGCGGAACCCAATCCTTGCCGTCCTCTTGTCCGCGGATCACCGAATGGCGATGCGCGAACGTTCCGCGACCGCAATCCTGTCCGCCGAGGCGGATGGCCGTGCCGTCCATGAGGAGCGATCCGAACGCCATGGCTTCGGCGCAACCCCAGTCGATACCGAGTTTGCCGTCGGCCATGTCGACGCGACGCGCCAACTGACGGGCGAGGTTCGCGTGGACTTTGTGGCCTTCGGGAGGTTTGGTGGCGGCTTCGACGACGGCGCGCAACTTCGCGGCGTCGAATCCGGTTTCCGGTTGCACAGCCGCGGCGTAGTCGCGCGGATCGTCGGCGTCCGTACGAATCGCGCCGACGCCCTTCGGCTTCGCGGCGCGGAACCGATCGATCGCGGCTTTGAGTTCGTCGTTGATCGACGCCGTGATCGCGTCCGCTTCACCTTCGGCGATGCGGCCGGACGCGAGGAGCGCTTTCGCGTAGACGTCGCGCGGGGTGGGGTGGGCGGCGATCTTCTTGTAGAGAAGCGGCTGCGTGTAGGACGGCTCGTCCGACTCGTTGTGGCCCCAACGTCGGTAACAGACGACGTCGATGACGACGTCCTGCCCGAACAAGGCCCGCCACTCGAACGCGAGGCGCGCGAGGCGCACGGCACCTTCCGGATCGTCGCCGTTCACGTGCAGGACCGGAATGCCGAGTCCCTTCGCGATGTCCGTCGGGAATCGCGTCGAACGCGTGCGGTCGGGGCCCGCCGTGTAACCGACTTGATTGTCGATCACGATGTGGATGGTGCCGCCCGTGCGGTAACCCGCGAGACGCATCATCGACAACGTCTCGGTGACGACGCCTTGTCCCGCGAACGCGGCTTCACCGTGAATGAGCACGGGGAGAATCTTCGCGGTGCCGTCCTTGCCGAGCGCGTCCTGCTTGGCGCGCGCGAGGCCTTCGACCACCGGATTCACCGCTTCGAGGTGGGACGGATTGCAGGCGAGCGTCGTGCGCAGCGTGCGTCCGCTCGGTGCCTTGTGTTCGCCGCGCGCTCCGAGGTGGTACTTGACGTCCCCCGAGCCGTTCGAGTCGCCCGCGTCGAAGAATCCTTCGAACTCGGCGAACAACTTGTCGCAGGGCTTGCCGAACGTGTTGACGAGCACGTTCAAGCGGCCGCGGTGCGCCATGCCGAGGACCATCTCGTCGACGCCCGCGTCGGCGGCGCGGTTCAGGACTTCGTCGAGCACCGCGATCGTCGTTTCGGCGCCCTCGACGGAGAAGCGCTTTTGTCCGACGTAGCGGGTGTGCAGGAACTTCTCGAGAGCTTCCGCCGCCGAGAGTTTTTCCAAGATGCGCCGCGATTCGACGGCGGAAGGCGCCGCGGGCGTCGCTTCGATGCGTGCGGCGAGCCACGCGCGCGCGCCCGCATCCGCGACGTGCGTGAATTCGGCGGTGGTGGTGCCGCAGTAGGTGGCGCGCAACGCCGCGACGATGTTCGCGAGCGTGGCGGATGCCGTGCCTCCGACACCGTCCGTCAGGAACACGCGCCCGAGATCGGCCTCGCCGAGCCCGTGGGCCGAGAGATCGAGTTCCGGTTCGTGATGCGACGGCGGCGCGAGCGGATCGAGATGCGCGACGCGCGCGCCCGCGGTGCGGTACGCGTGGATCAGCTTGAAGACGCGGAGCTGGCGGTCGAGCGCCCCGGCGTCCTGGCCGGCGGCGCGTGCCGCGGGCTCAGCCGCCGGGGCCGAGAGAGGGGGGGCGAACGGCGCCGTCGGACATCCGACGGCGGCGAAGACCTCCTCGTAGAAGCGGTCGGCGCCCTGCAGAAGGGCGTCGACGCGTGCCAGGAAAGCGCCGGATTCCGCGCCTTGGATGATGCGGTGGTCGTAGGTCGAGGTCATCTGCATGACCTTCGAGATGCCGAGATCGGCCAACGTCGTCGGGCTCGCGATCGCCCATTCGGCGGGATAGCCGATGGCGCCCGTCGCGATGATCGCCCCTTGTCCGGCCATGAGACGCGGCACCGAAGCCGACGTGCCGAGCGTGCCCGGGTTGGTGAGCGTGATCGTCGTGCCGGCGAAATCGTCCGCGGTCAGTTTGCCCGCGCGCGCCTTGTCGACGACTTCCGCGTACGCGAGGAGGAACTGCTTGAAGGTCATCGGACCGCAGTTCTTCATGCTCGGGACGACCAACGAACGCGTGCCGTTCTTGCCTTCGAGATCGATGGCGAGACCGAGGTTGATCTTGTCGTGCAGGAGCCGCACGGGGCCGTCCGCCGACGCGCCGAACGCGTGGTTCAGTTGCGGGACGGTCTTCAGTCCCTGCACGAGCGCGTACGCGATCAGGTGCGTGAAGGACGCCTTCGGCAGTCCGGCCGCGCCGAGGTGGCGGTTCAGGATGGCGCGGTTCTCTTCGAGGCGTCGCACCGCCAACATGCGGAAGGTCGTCGCCGTCGGAACACCGAGGCTCTCCTCCATGTTCTTGACGATCTTGCCCGCGACGCCGCGGAGCGGCTCCGAGGCGCCGGCCGCGGAAGCGGCGGCACCCGTCCCACCCGCCGGGGTGGGTGCGGGGGAGGACGCGCGGGGCGCGGCGGCGGTGGCGGGGTCGATCTTCTCGAAGAACGCGCGCCAGTCGCCGCTGACGTCGCCGGGGTCCACGCACCAGCGGGCGTAGAGGTCTTCGATGAAGGGGGCGTTCGCCCCGAACTCAGGAGTGAAGTCGTACTTCCGGGCCTTCATGGGACGGTATTCGTAGCAGCGCGCGGGGGTGTTCCGTATCACCGAAATATCGGTGCTGCTGATCGCGCGGGGCGCGTATCGTGGACGGCGCACCTCGCCCCCCGATGCTCGAGATCCACTACGCCGATCACGTCCCTCTGCCGCTTCCCGAGGGGCATCCCTTCCCGATCGCCAAGTACGCCGCCGTGCGTCGCCTCCTCGAGGAGGACGGAAGCCCGACCGATCGATTCCTCCCCGCGGAACCCGTCGCGCCGGATCTCCTCCTCGGGGCCCACGACGCCGACTACGTGAATCGGTGGATGCGCGGCGATCTCCCGCGTTCGGACGTCGTGGCGTCGGGGTTCCCTTGGTCCGAGGGATCCGTGCGCCGGGCGCTCGCGTCGGTCGGCGCGACGCGCGGCGCGTTCCTTTCGGCGATGCGCAACGGGGTCGGCTGCAGTCTCGCCGGGGGCACGCATCACGCGGCGAAAGCCCGGGCGTCGGGCTACTGCATCTTCAACGACCTCGCCGTCGTGGCGACGGCCGCCCTCGCCGAAGGCCGCGCGCGCCGCGTCCTGATCGTCGATCTCGACGTGCATCAAGGCGACGGAACCGCCGAGATCCTCGGCGGGTCGGAGGCGGTGTTCACGTTCAGCATGCACGGCGCGAAGAACTTCCCGCGGGTGAAGGTGCCGTCGCATCTCGACGTCGCTCTCCCGGACGGCACGGGAGACGACGCGTTCCTCGAGGCTCTCGATCGCCACCTGCCCGAAGCGTTCGCGCGGGCCCGCCCCGACGTGGTGCTCTATCAGGCGGGGGTCGATCCTCTCGAAGGCGATCGCCTCGGTCGACTCGCCCTCAGCCATGCGGGACTCGTCGCGCGCGACCGCCGCGTCTTCGAGACGTGCCGGGCCGAGGGTACGCCTGTGGCCTCTTGTCAAGGTGGGGGATACGGGCGCGATCCGTCGCGGACCGTTCTCGCCCACGCCAACGTCGTGCGAACCGCCCGCGACGTCTTCTTCGGCCCCCTTCGAGGATCGGAGCGACCGCTCCGCTAAGATCGAACGAGGAGATAACCGGTGATCCGATTCCAGTCCGTCCTCCGTCCGCTCGTCTTGGTGCTCGCACTCGTTCCGGCCGCGTGTGCCGTGTTCGCCCAAGAGTCGAAGCCGGCTCCGGAATCGAAGGAGGCGCCCCCGAAGTTCGGTGCTTCCGCGTTGGGCGGCATGAAGTGGCGCGGCATCGGCCCCGCGACCGCGTCGGGCCGCATCGCGGATCTCGCGGTCGTTCCCGGTCGCGAAAGTACGTGGTACGTCGCCGTCGCGAGCGGCGGTGTGTGGAGAACCCGCAACGCGGGCACCACGTTCGAACCGATCTTCGACGACCAAACGTCGTATTCGATCGGATGCGTCACCGTGGATCCGCACGACCCGCTCACGATCTGGGTCGGCACCGGTGAAAACAACAGCCAACGCAGCGTCGGCTACGGCGACGGCCTCTACGTCTCGCGCGACGGCGGCGACACGTGGGCGTTCGCCGGCTTGAAGGAATCCGAACACATCGCGAAGGTGCTGGTCCATCCGAAGGATCGCAACACGCTGTTCGTGGCGGCGCAGGGGCCGCTGTGGAAAGCCGGAGGCGATCGTGGGCTCTTCGTGTCGCGCGACGGCGGTGCGACGTGGACGAAAGCCTTCGAAACCGACGAACACACGGGCGTCACCGACGTGGTGATGGAGCCGGGCAATCCCGACGTCATGTACGCCGCCACGTATCAACGTGCGCGCCGCGTGTGGACGTTGATGAACGGCGGCCCCGGCTCGTCGCTCAAGAAGTCGATCGACGGTGGTCGGACATGGGCCACGTGCACGTCGGGACTTCCCGGCGGGCATCTCGG
>JAFMJN010000321.1 GCA_017853435.1 Planctomycetota bacterium
GCGTCTGTGGGGGACGATCGGCTGGATCGCGGCGGGCATCATGGTCGGACAGATTCTGCTGCGTTGGCACACGCCGGAAGGGGTGGACGCGGAGACCGTGGCGAAAGCCCAAAACGCCGGTCGCGGCGTGGCCTTCACCATCTCCGCGGTCCTCGGCGTGGTCATGTCGGTCTTCTGCCTCACGTTGCCGCACACGCCCCCCGCGGGACGCAAGCAGGATGCGTCGCCGATCGGTGCCGCGCTCGCCGAGGTGAAACTGCAGCCGCTGCTCACGCTGTTTTTGATCGCCGTTCCGGTGAGCATGATCCACCAGTTCTATTTCGTGTTCACGAGCGATTTCGTGTCGAAGATCCAAAACGCCGCGGGGAGCGGGGCCGCCGACGCGTTCGCGCGCGGCGTGAATCAGATCTTCGGAGTCGGCGGCGGCGGGCTGATGACCATCGGCCAAATGACCGAAATCGCGGTGCTCGGGTTCATTCCCGTTCTCGCGAAATCCCTCTCGCGCAAACAGCTTTTGGCGATCGGGCTCGCCGCCTACGCGGGGCGCATGGCGTTGTTCGCGTACGCACCCTCGCTTTTCCCGGTTTTGCTCGGTGTGGCCCTCCACGGGTTGTGCTTCGGTTGCTTCATTTTCGTGGCGTTCATGGTGGTGGACGAGAACACGTCCGCGACCGTCCGCGCAACCGCTCAAAACCTCTTCAACCTCGTGATCGTCGGCATCGGCATCATCGTCGGGTCGTGGTTCGCCACGGGCGTCGTCGGCAAGTGGGCGTCCGCGTCCGGCGCGATGGACCACGCGAAACTATTCAGCGTCCCGATGTACATGGCCCTCGGCTGCCTCGCGGCGCTGCTCGTCGCCTACCCATCCGGGAGAAAGTCCTAGTTCGGGGGTCGACCGAACGGGGGGATATCCCCTAGAATCCAACGCCCCGTCGGGAGAGGCTCTCCCGGCGAGGCGTTGGTTCATTCAGGAGCCCCCATGTCTTCATCCCGCGACGCCGTTCCGTCTTCCTCCTCCCGTCGTGATTTCCTTCGCAACACGACCGCCGGTCTCGCCGCCGTCTCGCTGGCGGGCTGCGCCGCCGACGCGGCCGGTGTGACCGAACCCGCCGTCGTGCGTGCCCCGGTGCCGCTCAAGGGTGACGAGCCGCTGCGCATCGCGGTGGTCGGTGTCGGCAACATGGGCGGCGGCCACGTCGAAGCCTTCATGAGCTTCGCCAAGAAGAACAAGGAGAAGGTGCAGGTGACGGCGATCGCGGACGTCGCGAAACCGCACCTCGACGGTTGGGTCGACCGTGCGTCGAAGACCCAGGGGTTCGCCGTGCGCGGCTACCGCGACTACCGCGAACTCTTGAAGAAGGAGGACGTCCACGGCGTGGTCGTCGCGACCCCCGAACACTGGCACGCCCAAAACGTCATCGACTGCCTCGGAGCGGGCAAGGACGTCTACGTCGAAAAGCCCATGACGCTCAAGATGGAAGACGCCTTCCGCATCTCCGATGCGGTCGCGAAGTCGGACCGTCTCGTGCAGGTCGGCACGCAGTACATGATGCTGCCCCGCTACCGCGAGGCGCGGAAACTCGTCGAATCGGGCGTCCTCGGGCACATCACGCTTCTTCAGACGAGCTACTGCCGCAATTCGAAGAACGGCGAGTGGCTCTACGAAATCGACCCGAAGATCGTCCCCGGTGAAATGCTCGATTGGGACGCGTGGTGCGGACCGAATGGTTCGGCACCCTTCGATCACGAGGTCTACCACCGCTGGCGCCGCTACCGTCGATGGTCGACGGGCATCATCGGTGATCTCCTCGTGCACCAGATGACGCCGCTCGTGTGGGCCGCGAAGATGGGATGGCCCGTGCGCGTGACCGCATCCGGTGGTCGTTATTGCGATCTCAAGATGGAGAATCAGGATCAGGTCATGTTGACCGTCGAGTTCGAAGGCGGACACACCATGATCGTCATGGGATCGGTGTGCAACGAAACCGGTCTCGAGGTCATGATTCGCGGCCACCAAGCGAACATCTATCTCGGCGGCAACAACTGCGTGCTGCGTCCGGAGCGCGTCTACTCCGACGACGTCGAAGAGAAGACCATCCAGTGCGCCGGCATGAACGAGCAGGACGAACTGCGTCTCGATTGGTTGCGTTGCATCCGCACGCGCCAGCCGAACCAGAGCCAAGTCGAGCTCGGTGCCAAGATCATGGTGATCGTCGACCTCGCTACCCGTTCCATCTGGGGCGGCGGCGCATGGACGTTCGATCCCGCCACGCGAAAGGCCGCTCAGGCGTGACACCGATCGTGCGCCTCGCCGTCGCCGCGATGGCGACCCGCTTTGAACTCGTCCTCGGGGGCTCGGATCTCGTCGCGTTGCGCGCGGCGGGGGAAGAGGCCGTCGTCGAGATCGAAGCGTGCGAGGCCGCATGGAATCGTTTTCGCCCCGACAGCGAAATTTCGCGCGTGAATCGACTCGCGTGCGCGACGCCCGTCGCCGTCTCGTGGGAGTTTTCGGAAATACTCGCGGCGGCGCTTTCGGGCGCCGCCGCCACCGACGGCGCGTTCGACCCTACGGCGGGGTCCGCAACGGGCGTGACGTGG
>JAFMJN010000322.1 GCA_017853435.1 Planctomycetota bacterium
CACGTTCGACGATTTGGTCGTGTTGGAGGCAGCGGAGTCCGATCCCGCCGGTTTCTTGAAGGGATTGCCCGATCGGGTGGTGATCGACGAGATACAGCGTGTTCCCAAGCTACTTATCGCGATCAAGGCATCGGTGGATCGCGACCGGACTCCGGGACGCTTTCTGTTGACGGGCTCATCGAACGTCTTGCTCCACCCCGGGCTGTCGGATTCTTTGGCCGGGCGCATGAGTGTCGTGCGACTTCACCCGTTCTCGCAGTCGGAATTGGCCGGTACCGGAGATCGGTTTCTTACGGAGCTGCTCAAAGGTCCATCGAAGACACATTCATCGAATCGAAGCGAAGAGCTTGAGTTGGTCGAACGGATGGTTCGCGGAGGCTACCCTGCGGCGATCGATCGCAAGGGTGGAGCACGTCGTTCCGCGTGGTATCGCGACTACGTCGATGCGATCGTTGCGCGAGATGTGCGATCATTGACGAAGATCGCCGGGCTCGACGTGCTTCCGAAGCTGCTGTCGGCCATCGCGGCGAACACCGCATCTCTTTTGAACGTTTCCGAATTGTCAGGTCCGTTCGAACTGTCACGACCGACGCTGCGCGGGTACCTTACCGTCCTCCGAAACGTGTTCCTGTACGACGAGGTCGCGGCTTGGAACGACAACCGTCTGAGTCGCTTGGTCAAGTCTCCGAAGATTCATATCGGCGACTGCGGCGTGGGAGCGGCGATATTGGGAATCTCCGGCGATGAACTCGCGGAGGATCGAAAACTCTTCGGTCGCCTCGTCGAGACCTTCGTATTTCATGAAATCCAACGGCAGGCGGGCTTCTCGGAAGACCCGATCGTCCTTAGTCACTATCGCGACAAGGATGGGGTCGAGGTCGATATCGTCGTGGAGAGGGGTATGCGTCATGTAGTCGGCATCGAAGTCAAAGCGGGCTCCACGGTGACGAACTCGGACTTCCGGGGATTACGGAGGTTGCGGGAGGTGACGGGTGATCGCTTCCGATCCGGCGTAGTGATCTACGACGGCGAACAAAGGGTGGCCTTCGGGGAGGACCTGTTTGCCGTTCCGATGTCGGAAATGTGGAGAAAGCCCGCGCGAAACCCTCGCACTTAGGTTTTCTGAAAGTTATGCCGAAAGATCGGTTTGAGACCTCCGACCGATCATGCTGCTCTCCATCATCACCGTTTCGCGATCCACGGGTTGGGTCGCCGACACCTGGGCGACGCTCGCGGATCAAACCGTTCCTTTCGAATGGATCGTGGTCGTTGCTCCGGGCGCCTCGTCGTCGGAACTTCCGGACGACGTGCGGGTGCGTGCCGTCGCGCTCGACGCGTGGCGCGGTGACGGCGATGCATGGGCACGCGCCGCAGCCTCGGCACGGGGCGATGTGTCGGCCGTTTTTCATCCCGGCGATCTCGTCGAATCGGGGGCGCTCGCCGCGGTTGCAGCGCACTTCGAGACGTCCTCGGTCGGCTTCGTGGTGGGCGATTTCGCAACCGATGCCGCGTCGGCCGTCGGCTTCGCCAGCAACGCCGTGAACACCCATGCACTGACGTTCGCGGAGGTTCGCTTCCGAGGCATGCCGATGACTGCGGTCTTCGGGGGTGAACTCGGTGCCGCAACGCTCGCCCATCTCCATACGACGCCGCGCGGCCTCCCCGCATGGCGGACGGACGTCTACCGCGCTCTCGGTGGTTTCGACGTCGCCGTTTCGGTCGGTGCCGTCCATGATCTCGTCTGTCGGACTTATCTCCGTGCGGCATGCCGCAAGACGGCGGACGTCGTGGTGGCTACGCGTCCCGGCTTCGAGACGAACGCCGATCGGCGTCTTCTCCAGACCGCGTGCGGCGACGGATCGAACCCGCACTACCCGTCCGCGGGCCAGCCGGTTCCGATTCGCGATCGCCACTTGCATGCGATGGTGGAACGGGACTGCGACCTCGCTCGGCTCCCGCGCTACGACATCGGCGGTGGGATTTTCGGTGCGCCGGGGTGGAAGACCCTCGACGTCTCCGGGGCTCCCGACGTGCAGTGGGACGTCTTCGGCACACGTCGCTTGCCGTTCGCCGATGCGTCGGTCGGGGCTTTCCGCGCCTTCGACTTCCTCGAACACGGGGCCGACCTCGATGCGTTTTGGCTCATGGACGAGATTCACCGCTGCCTGGTGCCGGGAGGTTGGTTCCTCAGCTACACGCCGCACGCTTCGGGTATCGCGGCCTCGTGCGACCCGTCGCACAGGTCACGATGGGACGAACGCCGCTTCCTCTATTGGTGTTCTCCGCAGTTGCGACCGTTCCTCGTGTCGGCGTATCCGGAGGCGACCGCCGAGTTTGAGGCCGGACGTCTGTTCGTCGAGACCCGGGTCATGGGGCCCGCCCCGTGGCGTTTTGAAACGCCCTACTTGGTTGCGGACATCCGCAAGCCGCCCGCGACGACGACCACGAATCCGACCCGCTCGGTTACGTTTTCAGACGCCTCGATCTGAACCGAAGGCGTTGGAACGGTCGATGATCGACGCCGGCGCTTCTACGTGAAAGCGCGGGAGGATGGGGACGATGTCGGTACGCCAACGATTGAAGGACGA
>JAFMJN010000323.1 GCA_017853435.1 Planctomycetota bacterium
TCAACAACCAGGATCTCGAAACCACGTCGACGACGGCGACCATCGCCGAGCGCGACGGGTTCGACTCCGGTATGCCGAACATCCAGTCGCGGCTCGGCGTCGTCACGCCGTCGTGGGTCGACGGCAAGAAGCTCGCGAGCGGCGTTTGGGGAGCGTTCGGGAAACTCGAAACCGATACGCTCTACAACAATCAGGATCGTTTCGACTCGTGGGTCGTCGGTGCCGATCTCACGGTGCCGCTCTTCGGCGGCGTCGCGTTGAAGGGTGAAGTGTGGACCGGTCAGGCCCTCGGCGACTTCCGCGGCGGCATCGGTCAGGTGCTCACCGTCTCCGCCACGCGCGCCGACGAGATCGCCGCTCAGGGCGGTTGGGCCGAACTCGCGTGGGCGACCACGCCCGAGTTGACCCTCTCCGCGGGCGGCTCGGTCGACTCGGCCGACGAGGACGATCTCTCGCTCACGTCGACGACGGCGAAGTCCAAGAACTGGTCCCTCTACCTGAACGCCCGGTACGACTGGGGCGGCGGGTTGAAGACCGGCGTGGACGTCATCTACTGGGAGACGCAGTACGCCAACGGCACGCAGGGCAACCTCGTCCGGACGGACCTGTACATCCAAATCGACTTCTGAGCGTCGATTTTCGAACCCCGTTCGGCCCTTCGGCTAAGGCTTGATGCCCCGGAGGGCCGAACGTATCTTTCTAGTCCCGAGGGGCAGTAGCTCAGTTGGGAGAGCGCTTCGTTCGCAACGAAGAGGTTGTGGGTTCGATCCCCATCTGCTCCATGAAGCCCGCGGTCTCGTTCCGAGTCCGCGGGCTTCGCCCTTTTCGGACACGCCTGGATTCCACGTTCGTACCGCGCGGGGGGCCGGGGCGGTACAACATCGCCATGACGACCCTACGAGGCTTCGTGTCGGCGTTTCTCCTTCTCGGTGCGATCCTTGCGGCTCAGGAAAGCCGTCCGGTTTCGGGCGCCGCCGGGCGCACCTATCGGTGGGAATCCGGGTGGGGCGTCTGGCAGAAGGACCCGATCGGCAACACCCACGGATGCGTCGCCGTGGCGTCCGACGGTCGGATCTTCTTCAACACCGATACCGAGGCCGCCATCCGTTGGACGGATGCCGCGGGGGTGCTCGACGGCAATATGGGGAAGGAGTACCGCGACGGGCTCCACGGAATGGTCATCGTGAAGGACGCGGGGGAAGAACGCCTGCTGCTGACCCACACGGGGCGACGAGACGTCTCCATGATGACCCTCGACGGAAAGGTCCTTTGGACGCTCGGCTGGCCGAAGGAGTCCGGCAAGTACGCGAAGATGGAGGAGTACGTCCCGACGAGCGCGGTCATGGCGCCGGACGGCAGCCTCTTCGTGGCCGACGGGTACGGCAAGAGTCTCGTCCACAAGTTCGACAAGAACCGAAAGTGGGTCGCGTGTTTCGGACAGGACGGCAAGGACGGCGAACGGCTGCAGACCCCGCATGGCTTGTTCATGGACACGGCGGGGGGCGTCGCCCGTCTCGTCGTGTGCGACCGGGAGAATCACCGACTCCTTCGCTGCGACCTCGACGGGAAGATCCTCGAGTCGTCGACCGAGGGCCTCCGTCGTCCGTGCAATCTCGTTCGCGACGGCGACGCCTATGTCGTGGCGGATCTCGTCGGTCGAGTGACCGTGCTCGATGCGGCGACGATGAAAACGATCGCCCAACTTTTCGACGAGGCCGATCCGTCGTTGCGCGCACAAAACGGCATCCCGCGGACGTCGTGGAAGGACGGCGCGTTCATCTCGCCGCACGGCATCGGCGTCGCACAAGACGGCACGCTCTACGTCAGCGAGTGGCTGTCCACCGGACGCGTGGTCAAGCTCGTCCGTCGTTCCGGCGGCTCCTGAACGACGCGATGCGCGACGCATGAACCGACCGACGTCCGAATCCGACGTGCCCGATCGCCCGCGCTCCACCCGAATGGGGCGCACGCTCGCGTTGACGGGCATGGCGGATCTGTGGCACACGATGCGCAAGGACGAGAAGCGTCCTCCGGACTTCACGGGTTTGGTTCTCATGGTCGCGTCGGCCGCGTGCTTCTCGCTGATGGCGGTGTTCATCCGCCTGTTTTTGGAAAAGTGCCCGTCGCAAAGCGTCGTGTTCACGCGGGCGGTCGCGATGACGCTCGTCTTCGGATGCATGGCGTGGGTCAAAGGGGTGCCGCTCGTGGGGCGCCAACCGGGGAAACTCGTCCTCCGCGGTCTGCTCGGATACGGGGCGGTGTCCTGCTACTTCTGGTCGGTGAACCACGTCGGGATCGCGGATGCGGTTCTGCTTCAGTACTCGCATCCGATCTTCGTCGCTCTACTCGCCCCGATGATCCTCGGTGAAATTCCGGGGCGATGGCACTGGCCGTTGGTCGCGATCGCGTTCTGCGGCCTCGCGGTGGTCGTCGGTTCCGGTTCCGCTCTCGGCGGAGCGATCCGTACGGAAGCGCTCGTCGGACTTCTCGGTTCGCTCCTTTCCGGTCTCGCGTACATCACCATTCGCAAACTCTCGTCGACCGAGCACCCACTTACGATTTTGGTGTGGTTCCCGGCGGTCATGA
>JAFMJN010000324.1 GCA_017853435.1 Planctomycetota bacterium
CCCACCCGCGGGGACGGTCGACGCGGCCTCGGTCACGTCGTGGCCGCCGTCGGGACCTCGACGGGCGTTGCTCGTGGTGACCGACGCGCTCTCCGACGTCGCGGCGGCCCGGCTGCCGGCGGCGATGGCGACGTCGTCGGGCGGGGCGACTCTGTTCCTCGTCTTGGCGCACGAAGCGCCTCCCGGGTCGGGATCGGCGGTGTTGCGCGGGTTGGAAGGCGAAGCGGATCTTCCGGTCGACGACATCGCGCTTTTGGCGCCGAAGGTCGACGCGTTGCGCGTCGCCCATGTCGAGGACGTCCGGGCCGCGTGTGCGCGTCGCGGCGTTCGCTGCGCGCCTCTCGTCGGCGACGAACCGTTCACGGCCGGGATTCTGCGGTGGGTCGTGGGAGTCGGGTCGACATGACGTTCCTCGCTCCTTGGTGGCTCGTGGGACTGCCCTTCCTCGTGCTCCTTCTCGCCGCACGCGGGCTCCGTACCCGAACGGCGACGGTGGGCGACCATGTGTTGTGGGCCCGAGCGGCCGGTGAGGCGCGACGCACCGACGGGCGCCGACGGCGACTCGAGCGCTGGTGGTGGGCGCTTCCCGCGGCGTCGTTGTGCGTCGCGTTGGCTCAACCCGCTTTCGTCACGCGGGATCCCGGGGTGATCGTCCTCGATCGATCGGTCGGAGGCGGTCTCGGCATCGACGGATCCACCCGGATCGCGCGGGCGCTCACCGCGGCGCGCGTCTTGCTTCCCGGGGCCGACGTGGTGGGATGGCCTCCGCCGGAGGTCGACGCCGCCGACGTCGGCGCGTCGGGACGCGACGTCGCCACCGCGGATGTGATCGCGGCCGCGGCGGGTATCGCGGCCGGTGGGCGCCCCGTGGTCGTGGCCACGTGGCGAAACATCGAAGCTCCGGCGGGCCTCGGCGTCGCCGTCGTCGCCGACCGCGCCGAGCACGCGGCGCTTGCGGCCGCTTGGATCGACGGTGACGGCCGCCGTTGGGTTCGCGTCACGGGAACGACCGGAGCCGGAGCGCGCTCGTTGGTGGTGCGCGACGCCTCCGGTGCGGAGACGCGTCGCATCGAGGTCCCGAGAGCGACGTCGGCCGTGGTCGCATTCGCGGATCCGGGCGAGGATCGCGTCCGATCGGTGACCCTCGAACCGCCCGATGCGCATCCCGACGATGACGCCCTGCGTCTCGGCGACGGCGGCGGCGAAGCGCGGAGGGTGGCCGTCCGACAGGGGACGCCGGAAGACTTGGTGAGGGCGTTGCGCGCCATGGTCGGCGTCGACGTGGTGACGGCCGACGATGTCGACGCGGATCTTTCCGTCGGGTTTCTCGGCCGACGCGCGTCGTTGCACCATCCATCGGGGGATTGGCCTAGGGAATGGCGATTCGAGGGTGAACCGCAGTCTCTGCGGGGGATCGCGGGGGCCGGGGCGTTGCGGGGGATCGGAGACGCCGCCGCGACGGTCGCGGGCTGGCGCGCGTTGCGCGGTGCCGAACGCGCCGAAATCGTGATGCAGGTGGGTGGGCGTCCGCTCGCCGGTGTCTCGGGGAATCGAGCGTTTCTCGCGGCGGATCCCGCGCAAGGCGATTGGGCGACCCGGGCGGTGTTCCCCCGACTGATCGCCGCGCTCGTCGATCGCGTGGCCCCGCCGCGGGGCGAGCCATGGACGCGCTGTGGGCAAACATCGGCGGTGCGTGCGCCGACGGGTGCGGTCGCCACGTTGGTTCGCACCGACGGGCGTCGCATCGACGTGACCGCCGTCGACGGGGCCTTCCGCATCGGCTCGGACCGGTCCGGCGTCGCTGTGCTCACCGACGCCGACGGGAAGCGTCGTGAACTCGCCTTCTCCGTCTTGAGCGACGCGGCGGTGACCGAGGCCGCCACGCGTGACGTCTCCGTCTCCGTTCCTCCCGGTGCGGGGGAGAGGCGACGCGATCTCTCGACCCTGTTCCTCCTCCTTGCGGCGCTCGTGGCCGCGGGGTTAGCCTTCCCGCGTCGATGAGCCGTGCGGGGCCCGTCGACACGGGTCCTCCTTCGGGGCGGGAATGGGAAAAACCTTGTTCGCTGCGGCGGCGTTGGCTGTCGTCTTGAGTGCACAAGGCCGAGTCGATCGCGCAAGTCGTTCCGCCGCCGGACTTTCCGGCGACGCGGATTCGACGGCCGCATCGTCGTCGGCCGACGGGCGTTTCACGGCCTTCGTATCGGCCGCGACGAATCTCGTGCCGGGCGACGTGAACGGACGTCGCGACGTCTTCGTCTTCGATCGTGCGGTCGGCACGATCGAACGCATCTCGGTGTCGTCGATCGGCGTCCCGCATGATCGCGACGCGACGGGAACCCCGATGATCTCCGCCGACGGTCGTTTCGTGGCCTTCACGTCGCCGTCGTCGATGCTCGTTCCCGCCGATACGAACGGTGTCGACGACGTGTTCGTTCGCGACCGTCTTTTCGGCACGACGCGACGTGTTTCCGCACCCGCGGCGTCCGAATCGAACGGTCCTTCGGTACTCGCGGGGCTTTCGAACGACGGCGGGCGCGTGTTGTTTCAAAGCGCGGCGACGAACCTTGTCGTCGGCGAC
>JAFMJN010000325.1 GCA_017853435.1 Planctomycetota bacterium
GATCATCGGCGCCGGTCCGATCGTCATCGGTCAAGCGTGCGAGTTCGACTACTCGGGCACCCAGGCCGCGAAGGCGCTGCGCGAGGAGGGCTATCGGGTCATCCTCGTGAACTCCAACCCCGCGACGATCATGACCGATCCGGACATCGCGGATCGCACCTACGTCGAACCGCTCACCCTCGAGTACCTCGAAAAGGTCATCGAGAAGGAGCGCCCGGACGCGGTCCTGCCGACCCTCGGCGGTCAAACCGCTCTGAACCTCGGCGTCGCGCTCGAAGAGAAGGGCATCCTGGCCCGCTACAACGTGAAGATGATCGGCGCCGACGCCGACGTCATCCGCACGGCGGAAAGCCGCGACCTCTTCAAGCAGGCGATGATCCGCATCGGTCTCGACGTCCCGCAATCCGGCCTCGCCCACACGATGGAAGAGGCGCGCAAGGTCCGCGAGATGGTCGGCCTGCCGTGCGTCATCCGGCCCGCGTTCACGCTCGGCGGAACGGGCGGCGGCATCGCCTACAACCAGGAAGAATTCGAACAGATCTGCTCGCGGGGACTGGAGCTCTCTCCGACGTCCGAAGTGCTCATCGAAGAGTCGGTGATCGGTTGGAAGGAGTTCGAACTCGAGGTGATGCGTGACCGCGCCGACAACGTGGTCATCATCTGCTCGATCGAGAATATCGATCCGATGGGTGTCCACACGGGTGACTCGATCACGGTCGCCCCGGCTCAGACGCTGACGGATCGCGAATATCAGCGGATGCGCGACGCGGCGCTGAAGATCATCCGCGCGATCGGCGTCGAAACGGGCGGATCGAACATCCAGTTCGCGATGAACCCGAAGGACGGTCGCATGACCGTCATCGAGATGAATCCGCGCGTGTCCCGTTCCTCGGCCCTCGCGTCGAAGGCGACGGGTTTCCCGATCGCGAAGATCGCCGCGAAACTCGCCGTCGGCTACACGCTCGACGAACTGAAGAACGACATCACGCGTCAGACGCCCGCCTGCTTCGAGCCGGTGATCGACTACGTCGTCGTGAAGGTTCCGAAGTGGGCGTTCGCGAAGTTCCCGGATGCCGACCGCACGCTGACGACGCAGATGAAGTCGGTCGGCGAAGTCATGGCGATCGGCCGCACGTTCAAGGAAGCCTTGCAGAAGGCCTTCCGCAGCCTCGAAGTGGGCAAGGACGGGTTCGGGCTTTCGAAGTCCGATCCGGTGCTCAACGGCGTCGCTCTCGACCGCGACGCGCTCGAACGCAAGATCGCCGTGCCCGACGAATTGCGCCTCCTCGACGTCCGCCTCGCGATGCATGCGGGGTTGTCGCCCGCCGACATCGCGACCGCGACCGGAATCGATCCGTGGTTCCTCGCGCAACTCGCGCAGATCGTCGCGATGGAGAAAGACATCCTTGCGGCGGGCGGCATCGCGAAGGTCGATCGCCCGATGATGCGCGAGTGGAAACGCGCCGGATTCTCGGACGCGCAGATGGCGCGTGCGTGGAAGACGACGGAAACGGCCGTGCGCGCCCACCGCAAGAAGTTGGGTGTGCTTCCGGTCTACAAGCTCGTCGACACGTGTGCCGCCGAGTTCGAAGCCTTCACGCCCTACTACTACTCGACTTACGAGGAAGAAGACGAAGTCGCGCCGGCGACCCGCAAGAGCGTGATGATCTTGGGCTCCGGCCCGAACCGCATCGGACAGGGGATCGAATTCGACTACTGCTGCGTTCACGCGGTGCTCGCGCTGCGCGAGGCGGGATACGAGACCATCATGGTCAACTCGAATCCCGAAACGGTGTCCACCGACTACGACACGTCCGACCGTCTCTACTTCGAACCGTTGACGCACGAAGACGTGCTCAACATCTACGAGAAGGAAAAGCCGTTCGGCGTGATCGTGCAGTTGGGCGGACAAACGCCCCTCAACCTCGCCCACGGCCTCGAAGAGGCGGGGGTGCCGATCATCGGCACCAGTCCGAAGTCGATCGACCTCGCCGAAGACCGCGAACGCTTCAACAAAGTCGTGGCGGATCTCGGATTGCACCAACCGCAGGGCGGCATGGCGGCCGACGCCGATGCCGCGGTGGCCGTGGCGCACCGCGTCGGATACCCGGTCCTCGTGCGTCCGTCCTACGTGCTCGGTGGTCGTGCGATGGAAATCGTCTACGACGACGACGGCGTCCGTCGCTACATGGCCGAGCAGAAGGAAGTGTCGAGCGAGCGTCCGATCCTCGTCGATCACTATCTCGAACACGCGATCGAAGTCGACGTCGACGTCCTCGCCGACGGCGAGCGTCAGGTGATCGGCGGAATCATGGAACACATCGAAGAAGCCGGTATTCACTCCGGCGACTCGACGTGCGTCATCCCTCCGCACACGTTGTCGGACCGCATCCTCGACGCGATCCGCGACGCCGCCAAGAAGTTGGCGAAGGCGCTCGACGTTCGCGGCCTCATGAACGTGCAGTTCGCCGTGAAGAACGACACGGCCTACGTGCTCGAAGTGAATCCGCGCGCGTCGCGCACGGTGCCGTTCGTCGCCAAGGCGATCGG
>JAFMJN010000326.1 GCA_017853435.1 Planctomycetota bacterium
GTCAGGTGCCGCGCCGGGATCGGGAGTTGATCGAGGTCTTCGAGTTTCTCTTCCGCGGTGAAGACGGGCACGCCGTCGACGAGCCGCGCCGTGCCCCGCGCATCCGAACCCGCGAGGATCCGTTCGATGGTCAGATCGCACTCGCCGAGCAATACGATGTCGACCCCGGCTTCGAGGAGAAGGCGTTCGGCGAAGCCTCCCGTTGAAAGAACGGTTTTCGCGACGACGCGAAGACGGCTCGCTTCCTTGACGGTCCTGAGGAACGCGAGGTCGGATTCGAACGTCGGAAGATTCACTTCCGCGACGAGAACGTCGACGTCCGTGCGTGCGAGATAATAGAGAAGTTCTCCCACCGTGAACGTCATCAGGTTGCCGTCGATGACTTCGACCGGCCATCCGACGGCCTCGAGCCGCGCGGCGAGCCAGAGGAGATCGAGGGGCTGGAAACGGTCTTCCGAGTCGTGGACGAAGCCGAGTCCTCCACCCATGTCGCGGGAAAGCTTCATGCCTTCCGCGGGGGTGTTGAGAAGGACGGTTTTCAATGGGCCCTCGACCGTGAAGACGCCAGGGTGTTTGCGGACGAGTCCCTGCGAACCGGCGACTTCGATCACCGTTTGCGGGAACGTGCGCGTCGCCGCCCAGTTCCAGACTTCCGTCGCCCGCTTCGGCAGGTAGGCGTAATGGATCGATTCGGCGTCACGCGAAGCGCCGAGGGTCCGGGGAGGCATGGGAGGCGTCAGGCCGAAGTTGCGGAGCGCCCAAGCGACATGGCGCACGAGATCGCCGACCGCCGGAATCGTTCCGTCCGTGAGCACGTAGGTGCCCGCGCCGCCGAATCGAACGGCGCAGACCACCGCTTCGACCGCATCGAGCACGTGGAGCGGTTGCCAGCGGTGCGCATTCCATTCGGCGATGAGCATCGCGGGGTCCGCGCCGGATGCGGCGGCGAACAGAGGAGCGAGGATCCCCGGTTCGCCGTCGCCGAGGAGATTGCCGGGGCGAAGCACGACGGCCTCTTTGCCGACCGCGTCGAAGGCTTCGCGGAAGACCCCTTCGGCTTCGAGTTTGGAACGACCGTAGTCCGTATCCGGAGCGGGCGTTCCGTCTTCCGACATCCCGGGATCACCGAGCGGACGCGGGCCGAGGACCGCCAAACTCGATACGAGGACGCCGCGCGTGGCACCCAAAGCGAGCGCGAGGGCCGCCGCGTGGCGCGTTCCGTGGACGTTCGTTCGCGTCAGCGCTTCGACGCCCGCGTCGTAATCGATGAGCGCCGCGGCGTGAACGAGCACGTCGACGTTCATCCCCGGGGGAGGCGTGACCGCATGCGTGAGGTCGGCCTCGATGATGCGGATGTCGCCGGTCGGCGGATCTTTCAGTTTCGTCCGATCGCGCACGACGGCGACGACGGGATGGCCCGACGCAGCGAAGCGCTTCAGCAGACGCCGACCGAGAAAGCCGGTCGCGCCCGTAAGCAGCACGGTAGGAAGGGCCTGCGACATGGGATTCGCGAGTCTACCACGGTGCTAGCATCCGCTCCGCATGCGACGCCTCGTCCTGTTCGACATCGACGGCACTTTGATCCGACCGATCGGCATCGGCCGACGCAGCATCGAAGGTGCGTTCACGAGCGTCTATGGCACCAACGACGTGTTCGCCGGGTACGGTTTCCACGGACGCACGGACCCCGACATCATCGACGAGGGCATCCGCCGTGCGAACGGACGCGCGGAAGACCACGATCGACTTTTGAACGCGTATCTCGACAACCTCGCCCGCGAAGTCGCGGTGGCACCGTCGCTGCTTTTGCCCGGGGTGCGCGACGTCCTCGACGGGTTGGCGGCACGGCCGGACGTGATTTTGGGCCTCGTCACGGGAAACGTGCGCCGCGGCGCCGACATCAAACTGCGGAAGGACGGCATCCACGAATATTTCCGCGTCGGTGCCTATGGATGCGATTCGCGTCACCGCGGCGAACTCGTGCTGAAGGCCCGCGACGAAGCCGCCCGGATCGGACATGCACCGATCGATCCACGTGACGTCGTCATGATCGGAGACACCGAAAACGACGTTTCGGCCGCGCGCTACGGTCGTGCCGTGGCCGTGGCCGTGGCGACGGGCGGATGCACGCGCGAAACGCTCGCGGCCCTCGACCCCGACCATCTTTTCGAAACAATGGATCCCGCTTCCGCCTTCCTCGAGGCGATCCTCCCGTGACGCTTCATGTCGGTTTGGATCTCACGTGCCTCGAAGTCGTCGAGGAGACGGGCGTCGAACGGTATGCACGGCGCCTCGCGGAACTTCTGCCGCGCATCGCTCCGGAATTGACGATGTCCGTGATCACGCGCGAGGGCCATCCCGCGCCGCGCGTGGGCGAACCCGGTCGCTTGGTTTCGGCGCGTCCCGGCCCCGGACGTGCTCTGTGGCGGGAGACCGTCCTGCCGTCGGTCGTCGCCGCCGAAGGGATTCGCGTCCTGCACGCGCCGGTCGCGGCGATGTCGCATTTCGCCCATGCCAAGAAGGTCGTCACGGTTCACGATGCCCCGGT
>JAFMJN010000077.1 GCA_017853435.1 Planctomycetota bacterium
GACCCTTCCGGAAGTTCGGTGATCGCCGAGAGGTGTTCGGAGACGCGAGGAGCCCAATCGTTCGGACGCGACCAGCCCTCCGGGAAGAGCAGATCCCACAGGACGTCGGCGAGGCCGGTGTCCACCAAATCGCGGAAAGCCGCTACCCGACGCGGAGCATCGAGCACCGCCATCTTCACGAGTTCGTCGCGGATACGCTCGGGGGCCACGGCGCGTAGGAGGGGCGCGTGGAGGCGCATGGCGGACACGGTTCCCGCTTCGATGGTGAACCCCTCCCGAGCCGCGAATCGCACGGCACGAAGCAACCGAAGCGCATCTTCTCTGAAGCGCAGCTCGGGCTCGCCGATGGCGCGGATGAGACGTGCTTCGATATCGTCACGCCCCCCGACGTGATCGTGGATGCATCCGGCGAACGGGTCGAGGTACAGACCGTTCACCGTGAAATCGCGCCGCGCCGCATCTTTGGGGCGCGTCGACCAAATCACGGAATCCGGATGGCGCGCGTCGGAATACGTTCCGTCTTCGCGAAAGGTCGCCACCTCGTACCACGCCGAGTCCCGAGCGGGACGGACGCGCACGACACCGAAGTGCTTCCCGACTTCCTGCACGGCGGCCCTTCGGCGACGCATGGTGGCGACGATGAGATCGGGCGGCGCCGAGGTCGCGATGTCGAGGTCGACGGGCGAGCGCCCCGGTCGGCACCAATCCCGAACGCATCCTCCCGCAAAGAGAGCTTCGAAGCCGTCTTCACGCAACCAGGCGATGAGGCGCACGCCGTCGTCGAAGCGTCGGGCTTCGTCCGAACCCGCGGGGCCGCGCGCGCGCGCCATCACGGTTTCGTCGGGTACGCTCATGGACCGATAGTTACCATAGAACGTCGCGGGTGTCACCCCGCGGTTTCGTCATGCCTCACCCTCGGGATCCCCGCAGCATTTCCGTCGTCGAGATCGCCATCGTGTTGGCGATCATGGCGACGTTGTCGCTCTTCGCGATTCCCGCGTTCCAAAGTCGGCGCATCCTCGAGAACGAAGGTTCGGCCCGTCGTACGCTCCGCGACATCGCGGCCGCGCAGCGGACGTTCGCGTCGAGCCACTCGGGAACGACCTACGGGTTCCTCTCCGAACTTCTCGGCGAAGGTCCGCTCCGGCGCGGCGTGAGCGTTCGACCGAAAGCCCTGGTCGCGGCGGGCATGAAGCCCCAGCCTCCCTACTACGGGAAAGACGGCTACCTGTTCGCGGTCTACCTTCCGGGACGCGGTGCCACGTCGGTCTCGCACGATTCGTGGTCGAACCTCGCGAGCGAATCGGCGGGACGCGATTTCCTCGCCGTGGCGTGGCCCGTCAACGCGGGCTACTCCGGTCAGTCGGTCTACGTGATGGATGCGGCCGGACGCATGATGGAGTTCCGCAATCAGCAAGCGACTCCGTGGAGCGGCTTCCACAACCCGCCGCCGCCCTGCCTTCTCGAAGAGAAGGAACGACTCTTCGGAGTGCGCCCCTTGTACGTGCGTGCGTTGAAACCCGAACCCGTCGACGCCCCGTAGGCGTCAGCGTCCCGCGCGGCGCGCGGCGAGGTCGAGGAGACGCAGTTGCTCCTCGCAAAGACGACGAGCCGGACCGTTGCGTCCGCGGAGAAGCGCGGCCCTCGCGGCGGGCGTGGCGTTGGAGCCGAGCCACGCGACGGTCGCGAACGCTTCGTCTTCCGATTTCGCCTTCGCGAGCCGTTCGGAGAGATTCGGAACGACCGCTTCGCCGACGACCTTCATCGCGTCGTGCATTTCAGGCGTGTAGGTGGGAGACGCGCCCAACATCGGAATCATCACCGGCGCCATGGTCGGCGACGCGGCGATCGCGATGCCCGCGCACAACGCGCGTTGTCGGAGATTGAGACCGCTCGCGGCTTGTTCCGAAAGCAGCGGGATATCCGCGACGATTCCGGCGGACGTCAACGCGGTCAACGCGTCTTCGATCTTCGTTCCATCCGGATCGACGATGCGGGCACGCAACCGTTGAAGGGTGGGGCCGTGATCGAGCCGTGCGAGAGCGATTTCGACGGCCCGATGCGTCTCCCCCGCCGTTCGATCGAGAGCGGCGACGAGAGCGGGGGTCGCCGCTTCGAGACGAAGAATCCCGATCGCCGACGCGGCTTCGAGGGCCGTCCCCGGGTCGTTCGGGTCGACGAGTGCGGCCAAGTCCCGCACGGCGGTGGTCGAGCCCGCTTTCGCCAGCGCCCAAGCAGCGAGCAATCGAACGCGGGGATTGAGTTCCCCCGTCAGGGATCGAAGAACCGACTCGATTCCGACCGTCGGAATGTCGCGAGCCACCTGAAGCGCTTCGATGCGAAGGACGAGATTGTTTTCCGTCAGCACATCGCCGAGGAACGCCGACAAACCGGGTCCACCGCATGCGCGTGCGGCGAGGATGCACTGCACGCGGAACGGCGTCGTCTCCGGACCCGCGGTGGTCTTCGCGACGTCGTAGGCGTGGCGGATCTCGTCGAGGAGAGACGGATCGGCTTGCGTGATCGCGGCCTGAACCGCCTTGCCGGCGACGAAGGCGTCGTCGATGCGAAACAGTTCCTTGGTCGCTTCGAGAAACTCCGGGTGCTTGACCCGCTCGAAGATGTCGGCGAAGGCGGAGAGTGTGACGCGGTCCGCCCCTTCCTTCCGAACATGCCACTCGGCGGCGATCCACGCGACCACGTTCGGGTCGTCGCAGAGGAGCGCGATGTCGTCCTTCCATTCACCGAGACGAACGGCTTCGTCCGAGGCGATTTTCCCGAAGTTCCTCTGCGCGACACGCACCTTCGCCGCGGGATCGAGATCCAGATGGAAGGCCGCGGGCTTTCCGACGCCCACCGCCGGAGCGCCCCCCCCGACGTCCCCGGATTCGACGGGCGCGCGCAACCACCAAGCCGCAAGACCGGCGCTGAGAACGGCGAGAATGACGACGATGGAAAGGCGCATGGTTGGACTCGGACCGCGTTCCGAATACTCTACGTCGTCGGTCATGTCTCTCTACCGCCCCGTCACCATCGGTCCGCTCGCCCTCGACGGCAACGTCTTTTTCGCTCCGTTGTCGGGCGTCAGCACGTCGCCCGTGCGTAAGTTGGCTCGGGAATTCGGCGCCAATCTCGTCTACAGCGAAATGATCAAGGCGCAGGGCGTGGTGCACGGCAACATCAAGTCCCGCCACTACCTCGAGATGGATCCCGACGAGCATCCCGTCGGCGTGCAGTTGGCCGACGCCGACCCGAAAGCCCTCGTCGAAGCCGCGCATGCGGCCCTCGATCGCGGCGCGGATCTCATCGACTTGAACTGCGGGTGCCCCGTCAAAAAGGTGGTGAAGACCGAATGCGGGGCGGCCCTCCTCAAGGATCCGCCCCTCATCGGCCGCATCATTCGCGAGCTGCGTGCGGCGGTTCCCGACCACATTCCCGTCACGCTCAAGATACGCGTCGGTTGGGACGGTCTGAACAAGAACGGTCCCCACGTGGCCAAGATCGCCGAGGACAACGGAGCCGCGGCGGTCACCGTCCACGGACGCACGCGCGAGCAGTTGTACTCGGGTCGGGTCGACCTCGAGATGATCGCGAAAGTCAAGGCGGCGGTTTCCATTCCCGTCATCGGCAACGGCGACATCCTCACCCCCGAGGACGCGAAGCGCATGCTCGAAACGACGGGATGCGACGGCGTGATGGTGGGCCGCGGGGCGGTAGGTAATCCGTGGCTCTTCGGCCGCATCCGCGCGCATCTCGAAGGACGCCCCGCGCCGGAGCCCGGCGTCGACGAGAAGCGCAAAGGCCTCGTCCGGATGCTCGCGCTGCTCTGCGCCTCGCACGGCGACTACACCGGCGTCCGCATGATGCGCAAGTTCGTCGGGTGGTTCACCCACGGTGTCCCCGGCGGAAAGCGCTTCCGCGGCGACATGATGGAAATCGAAGATCCGGCGGTGCTCGCGGCGTTCATCGACGCGCGATTCGGCGTCCGTCTCGGCGGCTTGGACGAAGACGAAGCACCCGCGCGCGTCGCCGCCGGGGAGGACTAGGGCTTCGCGGTCAATTCCTCGATCGGAGCGCCGGTGACCCGCGGGAGATCGAGCAGCGCGAGCCGAGCGTCGAGGTAGGCACGAACGAGTTCCGTGCGACGAAGATTCAACTGATCCTCGACCTGGAACACGGCCAAGTTGGTCGACGCCTGATTCTCGAGCTTGGTGCGTTCGTTCGCGAGTTGCTCTTCCGCCAAACGAAGCGCTTCGCGACGCGCCTTGATGTTGCGGCGCGCGGTTTCGAGATTGCGCACGGCGTTGCGCACCTCGTAAGTCACGTCGGTTTCGCGCGCGTGCAGCTGCATCCGGGATTTCTGAACGACCAACTCCGCTTCGGCGAGACGTGCCTTCGCCGATCGGTTTCCGAGGGCCATTTCGAACTGGACGCCGGCACGCCACGAAAGCGCGTTCGTCGCCCGATTGAAGGCGTCCTCCCACGCTTGGATTCCGTCGTCGTTCACGGCGTTTGCGGAGATGTTCCCGAACGCGTCCAACTTGGGAGCACGTTCGGAGAGGCGGCGTTCGACGTCGATCTTTTGGCGTTCGATCACGAGGCGTGCTGCCAAGACGTTTGGTTCGCGTTTCAGAGCGACGTCGATGAGGCTTGCGACCGGCAACAACACGGCTTCGGGAGGTTCGATGGGATCGGTCGGTACGAGAGGCGTCGTCCAGTCGGAGACCGCATCGAACGAGAAGATCTCTTTGCGGAGACGATCTTCCGACTCGGTCACCTTCGCCTCGGCGGAGAGGACTTCGGCGAATCGGAACGCACGGGCCGATTCGGCGCTGGTCAATTCGACCCGCGGGAACGCGCCGGTTTCGACCTGAATCCGCGTGGTCGCCAACACCTCGTCCGCGACTTCGAGGCTTCGACGGCGCGTCTTCAAGTCTTCGATCGCGAAAAGAAGGTCGAGGTAGGCGGTTTCGACCCCTCGAATTCCGGTCAGTACCGTGCCGCGCCAGGATTCGACCGACTCCTGCACGGAGATCTTCGCCTGTTCGATCGGAGCTTTGACGTACGACTCCCAAGCGCCTCGGAGTAGCGGCTGCGTGAGACGGAGGTTCGCCGTCGAATTGAAGATCGGATTCAGGAACGCATTTTCCTGCTGATACTGGTAATCCGTGTTCAGCGAGAAATCGTAGGTGGCGCCCGTGGCGAGAAGCCCACGAATTCCGAGGGATCCGTCGCTCGTTTCCGACTGATCGTTGATCAACAGCACCAACGTTTGACTCGGATTGGAAGGATTCGGAAACACGCCGGGAAATCTCTGCTCGCGGTGGCCACCGCCGAGATCTCCGTAAAGGACCGGGTCGAGTTCGCCGAGCGCTTCACGGACGCGCGTGGCGGCGATGCGTTGGTCCATGGCCGCCGCCCGCAAATCGAGATTGTTGCGGAGGGCGAGGTTGACCGCATCCGTGAGACCGAGACGCATGGGTTCGGGGCGCGACTCCGCGGCCCGGGTATCCGCACCCTGGGCGAACAGACAACACGTGAGGCCGAAAGCGGCGAGAACCTTCATGCCATCACCATACGCGAGGGAGCCGCGATCTTCTCAACGTCGGGGAGCCGGAACGGGTTTTCGTGGACGGGATCCCGCCTCGCGCGTTCGGAAGTCCGCGTTGACGGCTTCCCGAAGGAGCGCGGCGGCCCCTTCCGAAAGCAACGTCGGATCCTCCACGGACTTCTTGCGGAGGCCGTCGAGCGCGTTGAGCGCGGAGGGACTGCCGATGCGCCCCAAGGCGCGGATCACGGGCGACATGACGGGGCCTCCCCTGCGAAGCGCCGACGTCAATCCGGGTACACCGTCGTCCCCGAGCCACCCCAACGCGTCGACGATTTCGACGACCTCGGACTCCGGGACGTCGTCTCTCCCCACCCGTTTGGAGAGAACCACCGCCGCATCCGTCAGATCCCTCCAAACCGCCCATTTCCGGGCGATCGCGCGCACCGAACCGTCCCGATCGTCCAACGCGCGCAGCACGAAGGCGTCCGATTTCGGTGAGAATCCTTCGATGACAGCGTCCGCGACGGCCGCACGGCGACGTGGATCGTCCGACGTTCGGAGAGCCGTCATCGCGTTTGCCCACTCGCGCCGGAGTGCGCCTTCCGGAATCGTGGATTCGAGCCCCGTGTACGGATCTTCGATCGTCGACTCGAGTGCCGAAGCGACCGCGAGCAAGATGTCGCGATCGGTGTCGGGGAGATCCCTCGATGCGGCCTTCAGGCCGGCGGCGTCCGATGCGTGCAATCCGTCCGGATCCGTTTTCGCGAGCGCGGCCGCCTCGCGGACGGCCAATCGACGCACGAATCGACTCGATGATCGCAAGCCTTCGAAGACGCCTCGACGACGCATCTGGCGACGCACGACGGGATCCGAAGCCGATGCGGTGGCGATCCAGTGTCGCACCCACGTCTCCGTCTCGTCGGCCCCCACTCCGAGATCCGTCGCTTCGACCAACGTGTGGAGTTGGCTACCGCCGTCCGCTTTGAGAAAGAGGACGCGTTCGACGTCTCGGCGGACCGCCGAAACGTCACCGACGGCGACGACGGCCACGGACGTACGCGGCGCCCCCACGTACACCGCGGACACGGTGAAGCGCGTCACTTGAACCGAACCGACGGTGTCCTCGCGCAAGAACACCCCGCGCACGACGAGCGTGGAGCGATCGAGAAGCTTGTCTTCGAAAAAAGTGTTCCCGCCGCGACGGAGGCCGGGGCGGGACGTTTGCGCGTCCAGAGACGCGACGAAGATCAGGAAAAAGACGAGGAGCGGCCGCACGGCGGCATTCTACGCCGTGCGACCGTGCGGTCGTCAGGACTTGCGGACATCCGACAGGAGCGAGGCCTCCAACGCCCGACGCGACTCGATCTTCTCGACGCGCACGGACAGGAACCGCTTCACTTCTTCGAGGGTCCCGGTGAAGATGACGAACCCGTTGCGCAGCACCTTGTAGAGGCGGCGGCCCCGGTCCGTGCCCGCATTTTGAATCACGACCTGCATGATGCACTCCTCGGTGAGACACCTATGCAAAAGGCATGCCAAACCGTTTTCAGCCCGAATCCCGGGCAGCCTGCGGGCCAAAACCCTTCGAATCTCCGGATATCGAGAGGAGTGGCGGGAAGCGGCCCCCGCCCGGGGTGCCCCATTTCGTGCACTCGGGAGCCCGTCAACGGCGAGCGGCGTCCACGGCCGAGGCTTCGGCCGTGGGGGCGGGCAGCTTCGAGATCGGGAGGGTTCCGAAGATCAACGCGGCGAGCAGGGCGCCCGCAAGCAAGCCCGCATAGACGGCGGAGCAACGTCCGAGGGCCACGAGCCATGGCTCGGCCGCCCCACGAGATTCCGAAACACGCGTCATCACCGCGCGGGTGAATCCGGGCGTCGCGTCGACGCGGAGTCCGCGTGCGAGGTGCAGGATGTCGTCGGGCGTCATGCCTTCGTCGTTCACGGAAGGAGCTCCGGATTTCCGAGTTCGAGACGGAGACGCTTCATGGCGTGGTGCATACGCGACTTCACGGTGCCTTCGGGAACGCCGAGGGCCGCCGCGACGTCGGCGTGCGGCCAACCTTCGACGCAGGAAAGGATGAACGTCTCTCGGTGCTCCTCGGAGAGCGTTCCGACGGCACGCGCCAGCGCGCGCAACCGTTCACCGTTCCGCGCCGCCTCCTCGGGCCCGCCTCCGTCGGTCGCCATGCGATCGAGAAGACCTTCCGCCGTCTCCGGAGCGATGTCCGGGCGGCATTCCCGATAGCGCACGAGGTCGATCCAGTGATTGCGGGCCATCGTCATGAGAAAACCGCGGAAGCGGGATTCCGGTCGATACCGGGAACGAGCCGTCCACAGTTTCACGAGAATCTCCTGAGCCGCGTCTTCCGCCAAATGGCGATCCCCCGAAAGCCACGATAGGTAGGTGACGAGGGTCGCTCTGTAGCGGTGCACGAGGGCTTCGAACGCGGCCGAGTCGTCCGCGGCGGCGAGGCGCATCAACACCTCGTCCGGAACGGCGTCGCCTCCATCAACGGACGACCCACGATGAAGGTTCACGACGAGCGTCCTTCCGGGAGCGCCGATTTCGGGAAGACGTCCACCGCGATGAGGCGTCGGTCTTCCGCGGGGGCGTCGATCCGCAGAAGCCACGTCGCCCCGTTGGGAAACGCGGCGAGTCGCTCGGGCCATTCGATGAAAGTCACGGATTCGTCATCTTCGAGCACCGTGTCGAGTCCCTCCACGAAAAGGTCCACGGGAGCCGGAAGACGGTAGAGGTCGAGATGATCCACGGGGAGGCGCCCGCCCTCGTAGCGGTGATGCAGCGCGAACGTCGGACTGGCGACTTCGCGCGCGTCGGGGTGCGCGAGCCCCCGAACCACTCCCCGAACGAACGTCGTCTTCCCCGCCCCCAGGGGCCCTTGGAGAAAGATTCGATCTCCGGGACGCAGGAGGCCCGCGAACGCCTCCCCGGCCGCCAACATCGCATCGACGCCTTCGATCGGTACGTCAGGTGTGAACATGTCCGCCACGGGGCCAAGGTACCCCGACGCCGCCCTCGGAAACAAGTCGAAGCGCTCCGGCCGTGATTCTGCCGACCGGGGTCAATGGTACTTCGTGAGGCCACGACGCCCGGACGGACTCCCACGCGTCGGGCCCGATCGTGAACAACAATTCGTAGTCCTCCCCATCCTCGAGGGCGTGGCGAATCGCCTCGGGGCCCGCGGCGACATCCGGGTGGACGGGGATCCTCGCGGTCTCGATGTCCGCACCGACCCCCGAGGCCTCGCACAACCGTCGGAGGTCCAAGGCCATACCGTCCGAGAGGTCCATCATGGCGCTCGGCGGACCGAGGGCCACGAGAGATCGGGCTTCGGCGACGCGGGGCGTGAATCGAAGGTGACGGTGCGGGAACGACCCGCCGAGACGACCGGTGACGACGACCACATCTCCCGGACGGGCTCCGGAGCGCAATACCGCCGCTCCCGGTGCGACACTGCCGACCACGGTCACGGACAACACCGTTTTTCCGTCGTGGGACACCGTGTCTCCCCCGACGAGCCGGACACCGAACTCCCGGGCGAGTTCGAGCATTCCGGTCGTGATCCGTCGTGGAACGTCGTCCGGGCAGCCTCGGGGAAGCGCGGCCGTGGCCAATGCGTAGAGAGGGGTCGCTCCCATGGCCGCGATGTCGGAGAGGTTGCGGGCCAACGCCTTTCGCCCGACGAGTTCCGGCGCATCGTCGGAGAGGAAATGACTTCCTTCGGCGATCGCGTCGGCGACGAGGACCATGCGTGTTCCCTCCGGCAGGGCGCACACGGCACCGTCGTCCCCGATGGAGATATCCACGCCCGTGCCCACCTCCGCGCGCCCACGCAACCAGCGATGGAACTCGAGTTCGTCGGCCATCATCCCCCCAGAAGGAAAAGGACCCGCGCGACGGCGTCGCCGACGTCGACGACCCTCGGGCCCGGCGTGCCGGGCCCGCCGCGCACCAACATCGATCCGACGCCGAGCGACGGTGGAAAGGCGGACGAATCGGCGGGGTCGACGATGATTCCCGTCAATGTCTGATCGCGCTTGAGTTCCAAGGTTCCGTCGGGTCTTCGCCACGATTCGAGTCGGGCGCCGGGGAGAGCCACAACTTCGACGATGCCCACGTTCCGAACGCGCACGAGATCGCCGTGACGCGGAGGCCTCGGAGCCGGAAAGATGGGCAGCGCCGATCCGTCCGAAACGGACGTCGTCGTCACGATCCATCGCCCTTCGGCCGCGGGGCCGAGAACCCCCGTTTCGCCCGCGCGGAGCGTGTCGATCCGGAGGCTACGCCCACCGGCGACGATGAAAAACACCAACGCAGCCGCGATCAACCACCAACGCAGCGAGCGCATCAGGGCAACGAGACGGAGGGAAAGCGGCAGTCCCACGCCCGCATCCTAACGTCGTCGAAACACGGAGATCCCGGCGATTCCGACGGCTCCCGCCTTCACCGCGGCATCGACGTCGTCGGGGCCGAGTCCTCCGACGGCGACCACGGGGAGAGCCGAGGCGGCCGTCACCCGCGCGAGCCAATCGAATCCGCGGCCGGGAACGAGGTTTCCCCGCTTCACGGTGTTTCGAACGGGCCCCGCCACCAACCACGACGCCCCGCGCGCCATGGCCACCGGCGCCTCCTCCGGATCATGAATGCTGACTCCGAAAGGCAACGGGGAATCGGGGAAGGGCCCTTCGAATGCGCATTGCATCCCGTCGGCGCCCGCCGCCGCTCGCGCGTCCCGTCCGACGATGACGCTCCATCCGAGACGACGCAGGACGTCGACCGCCCAAAGGCGTTGGTTCGTCGTCCACCGCGGCTGCCTTATCCATGCCGCGGAGGCCCCCATGTTCGCCGCGTGGGACGCCTCCGACTCGAGCGACGCGTCGTCGGGGACTTCGTCGAAGTCCGTTACCCAAACGATGCGCAATCGCGCGATCGGAATCATGTTCTTCGGGAGCCGCTCCGCGCCAATCCGATGTCGATCATCGTGTCGAGAAGACGTTCGAGCGACCAACCGATCGCCGCCGCTTCCTGCGGAACGAGACTCGTGGCCGTCATCCCGGGCAGCGTGTTCGTTTCGAGAATCCACGGGCCCCGTTCGTCGACGATCATGTCGGTTCGAGTAATCCCCTCGGCGTCGAGGAGCGCGTGGACGCGCCCGGCGAGTTCGCGAATGCGGGCTTCGGTTTCGGGCGGTACTTCCGCCGGAATCCGCTCGAGAGATCCCCCGGTCTGATACTTGCTCGAAAAATCGAACCACGCCGCGTTCTTCGGAACGATTTCGACGGCGGGCAACACGACGGAATCGGCCCCGTGTCCGACCACGCCGCAGGACACTTCGGTGCCTCGAATGCCGCGTTCGATGAACAAACCGTCTCGCGCGGCCAATACGGTCGCCAAAGCGGCGGGAAGCGCCGCCGCGTCGGCGACGAACGCCACTCCGAAGGACGATCCGAGATGCCGCGCTTTGGCCACGACGGGATATTCGCCCGCCGAAACCACCCATTCATGGGCCTTTCGAACAAGAGCTTCGACGTCACCGCCGCGAACCTCGTCGTCCGTAAACTCGAGCCAATCCGAAGTCGGCAGCCCCTCCGCTTTGAGGAGGCGCTTCAACCACAACTTGTCCATCGCCACCGCGGAACAAGGAATACCGGGGCCGGTATACGGCAAGCCCGCGACCTCGAAGAAACCCTGGATCGATCCGTCTTCTCCACCGGGACCGTGCAAGCCGATCATCACGATGTCGACGGATTCGGATTTGAGAAGCGCCGTGATCGCGAGTGCGTCGCCGCGCCGATGCGGAAGAGAAGGAGC
>JAFMJN010000327.1 GCA_017853435.1 Planctomycetota bacterium
CTTCGCGGAAGCGAATCCCGAAAGCAACGAAATCTCGTTCTGGGCGACGCGCATCCCGCGTCCGCCGCCACCCGCGGCCGCCTTCACCATGACCGGATAACCGATCTCGGCGGCGATTTTCCGCGCCTCGTCCTCGTCCGCCACGGCCCCCGGGCTTCCGGGGACCGTCGGGACGTTCGCCGTGCGGGCCAATTCACGGGCCCTCGCCTTGTTTCCGACCGCGTTGATCGTTTCGGGGCTCGGTCCGATGAAGTGAATCTTGCAGGCCCGGCAGACCTCGGCGAAACGGGCGTTCTCCGAGAGGAAGCCGTACCCGGGGTGGATCGCGTCCACATTCGCGATTTCGGCGGCCGCGATGATGCGATTGATGTCGAGGTACGACTTCAGGCTCGGGCCGGGTCCGATGCAAATGGTGTCGTCGGCGAGCCGAAGGTGGAGGGCGTCCTCGTCGACCTCGGAGTAGACCGCGACCGTCTCGATCCCGAGTTCCTTGCAGGCGCGGACGATGCGGAGGGCGATTTCGCCGCGATTCGCGACCAGAATACGTGAAAACATCGCAGGCTCAGGGCTTGATCAGGAACAGGGGTTGGCCGAATTCGACCGCTTCCTGGTTCTCGACCAATACCTCGACCACGGTTCCGGACATTTCAGCCTTGATCTCGTTGAACACCTTCATCGCCTCGATAAGGCAGATCACGGTGTCCGGCGTCAGTTTGTCGCCGACCTTCACGAGCGGGGCGTCCTTCGGGGAGCTCGCGCGGTAGAAGGTGCCGACCATCGGGGAGTTGAAGGTGACGGTGTCGTCGCCCTGCGCCTTCGGGGCGGCTGCGGGGGCCGCCGCCGGAGCGGCCGCGGCTGCCCCAACGCTATACGGGGCCGGGGCATACGTCATCGGAGCGGCCGCGACGACCGGACCGGCCTTCTTGAGAACCACCTTGTGGCCCTCCGAGGAAACTTCGAGCTCAACGAGGCCGTTCTCGTTCATCAACGAGATCAGCTTCTTCAATTCCTTGATTTCCATCCCGCAACCTCGATGTCGTGGAAAGTCCCGGACCCCCGTTCGGAGGCCTCGGCTAGGTCGTCACGCTAGCCGCATGGGAGAGCACCGTCAACGCGTTTCGGCGTCGCGGACGGGCTTGCAGTCCGAAATCGCGCCCGCGATCAGGTCGAGGACGTGCCGCACGGGTTTCGCCAGTATCGCGAGTCCTTCACGGGCACCCCGCGGACTTCCCGGCAAATTGACGACGAGCACGTCGCCGCGCGTCCCCGCGGTCGCGCGAGAGCCCGCGGCATAGACGGTTACCTTCAGCGATTCGGCGCGAAGCAGTTCGCCGAAACCGGGCAATTCCCGTTCGACGAAGGCGCGCGTGGCGTCCGGCGTCACGTCGCGCGGCGCGGCACCGGTCCCGCCGGTCGTCACGAGAAGACGCCGTCCGTCGCGACGCGCCGTTTCAAGCGCGGCGACCAAAGCCGCGACGTCGTCGGGGACGACGACGACATCTCCGTCGTCGAGCGCATAGCCGTCGGCGCGAAGGAGATCCCGCAACACGGGACCGACTTCATCGGGGCGCTCGCCCGTCGTCGCGCGATCGGACGCGACGATCACGCGCGCACGAACGGGATCGCTCACGCACCCGCTCCCGCCGAAAAGTCCCCGGACTTTCCTCCGGTCTTCCGCAGCAACCGGATCCCGTCGATCGCCGCGCTTCGGTCGACGGCCTTCACCATGTCGTAGACGGTCAACGCGGCGACCGAAACGGCGGTCATCGCCTCCATCTCGACTCCCGTGCGATCGACGGCCACGACTTTCGCTTCGAGGCGCAAGGCTCCTCCGGAAGCGGCCTCGGCGAGAATGTCGACTTCCGTCAAACGCAGCGGATGGCACATCGGAATCAGGTCGGACGTACGCTTCGCCGCCATGATTCCGGCGAGTCGCGCGGTCTCGATCACGGCCCCCTTCGGCAAGTCGCCCGCGAGCACGCGCGCGAGGACGCCTTCGGAAAGACGGACGAAACCTTCCGCGACGGCGGTTCGCAACGTCTCGGCTTTCGCGGCGACGTCGACCATCCGGGCTTCTCCGCCCTCGCCCACGTGTGTGAAAGGAACGTTCTGCATCAGCCGCCGATCGTCGACATGTGGAACGTACGGACGTCGTAGTGCTTCTCGGGCTTCATCGACAAGGTCCGCAGAAACGCCTTGCGAATCCCGTCGCGCCCTTCCGCGCGCAACGCGTCGCGCAGCGGCACCATCTCTTCGTCGAGCAGGCACCCGCGGAGTTCGCCCCGCGCGTTCAAACGAATGCGATTGCAGTTCTCGCAGAATTTCGCGGTCACGGGCGAAATCACACCCGCCGTCCCCATGCCTTCGGGGTGTCGCCAATACCGGGCGGGGCCGTGACCATCGGGGCCGCGATCCGCGACGAACCCCGCCGCTTGGATCGCCTCCACGACCTCGCCGACGGGAACGACGAGCGACGGCTCGTTCCACTCGCCGTTCGGCATGAATTCGATGAACCGCACATGCAGCGGTCGACGTCGC
>JAFMJN010000328.1 GCA_017853435.1 Planctomycetota bacterium
AGCGGCCGCGGTAGGAGGCGCGCCGCGAAGAGGAGCACCATGCCGACGAACCCGGCGACGGTACGGATCAGTCGTTCGGGAAGCGACAGCGCGAAGGCGATGCCGATCCACAGACGACGAAGGGCGGTAGGCTCAGTCCGAATCGTCGTCATATCCCTGCTCGCGCAGGAATTCCTTCAGAAAGGACAACGACTTCACGCTCGTCAGGCGATCGACGTAGAGGATGCCGTCGAGGTGGTCGCATTCGTGTTGGACGACGGCGGCTTGGAACCCTTGAACCGTTTCGTCGATCGGCTTGCCTTCGCGGTCGAATCCTTCGATACGCACCTTCGACCATCGCGTCACTTCGCCACGAAGGTCGGGAAGCGAGAGACAGCCTTCGTAGTGGACCAAGGTCTTGTCGGTCATCGGTGTCACCACCGGATTGAAGACGGGCAGCAGCCCGTGCGTGTCGGACTTGCGTTTCCGGCCCGCCCATTCCATGACCACGAGGCGTCGCGTCACGTGGACTTGCGGCGCCGCGAGACCGGCTCCGTCGTATTCCAGCGCGGTTTCGATCATGTCGTCGACGAGGCGCTGAGCCTCGCCGCCGAGGATCTCTTCGGGGGTATAGGGGGTGCACACCTGCCTGAGGCAGGGGTTGCCCATGCGCGCGACCTTCAAAATTGCCATGAGACGAATCCGTTCGAGAGCATGTTACGCACGGGGAGCGAGTGCCTTGGTCAAAGACTCCCACGCCTGAAACTGGTGCGTGAGGTTCCACGGCTCGTGGAAGGCCAGCCGTTCGGCGACGGCACGGAACGGGTTGACGATGAGTCCCGTGCCCCCGACGTTGCGGATGAGCAGCCCCTCGTCGGGAAGGTTGACCCATTCACCGCCGAGGAGACGAATGATCGTGCGACCGAGGTAGGCACCGGCGCCGTGCGCCCATGCTTCGAGTTCCGGGTTTTCCAACGGCGAGGGAACGTCGCTCTCTTTGCCCAACGCACGCAGGACGTCGTCGTCGACCATCCGTTCGACGGCTTGGTCGTCGACCAACAGTTCGAGGTCGTCCACACTGGCCCGCGAGTAATCGAGGCGATTGCCGTACGAGCCGAACTCGCGCACGAAATCGTCCGCCAATGATTCGACGAGTGCGCGGCCTTCCTCGTCCACCGCGGCCCATTCACCCGCGGGCGGACCGGCGGGGGTTTCGAAGGGGAAGTCACCGATTTCGAATGCGGTGCCGGGCGTGCGCGTCGGGTCGTCGACGCGGCGTCGCAATTCTTCCCACGCGTCGGCGAAGGTGCGATCGAGGGCGCCGTCGTTTCGCGTCGTGAACCAGCCGGACTCGTCGTCCACGACGAGCGAGGGAAACACGGACTTCTTCAGGTCCGCCAAGAACTCGCAGACTTCCTTGTGGACCGCGGGGCCGGCGAAGTGCGTCTTCACCAACGCCATGGGATAAAGAGTCGGCGCGGTGCCGTCGCCGTCTTCGACGTAGCCGTCGACGAGGGTTCCGTCCGGAAGAAAGATGAACGGGACCCCTTCGCACGCGAAATGGGGGACCAGTGCGACGCCTTTGACTTCCGTCGCTTCGAGACGCGACGTGCCCCCGTCTTTGGTGCGCAGGGTCGCGTGCGCGTACTTCTGATGGACCTCTTCGACGGTCCAGCCGAGGTCCTCGGCGAGGCGACGGGCTTCCGAGAGGATGCGGCCGACGGCGTGCGGCGAAGGTGCGATACCGGAGATGGAAAGAGCGACGGTCATGGGCGGGAGGATCCTAGCGCACGGGAACCTCGCTTCTCGTCATCACGGCGAATCTGTTAGGAAGACGTCGTGAGCCGAATCCCCCTCGTCCTCCTGCTGATCGTGTGGCCGTTGATCGCGGACGGGGTACGCGTGCGTCGCAACGGCGGCGTCGAAGAGATCCGCAACGTCAAAGTCCTTTCCGACGATTGGCGGGGGGTGCGTGTGCAGGACGGCCCCGCGGTTCGGACGTTCGCCGCCGAGGACGTCGTCGACGTGATCTACACGGTGGCGCCTCCTTTGTGGGCGGCCGCGACGACGTTCGTACGCGAGGGTCGGATCGAGGAAGCCGAAGCGGCGTTGCGGGAAGTCGCGGAAGCCGATCCCGCGAAGTGGCCGTGGGTCGCGGATGCCGCGTGGCATCGACTCGCGTTGATCGCGGAAGCCGGACGACGACCGATCGACGCCGAACGCGCGTGGCGCACGCTCGTCGAAAAAGCGCCCGAGGGGCGCCATGTCGTCGACGCCTGGCGCCGACTCGTGGTCGCGGCCGTCGCTCGGCGGAAATCCGAGGACGTCGAACGCATCGCCACGGCGTTGGGTGCGCTCGCCGCCAAAGGTGGGAGCGAAGCCGCAGCGTTGGCATTCGAATCCGCCGCCTGGAATGTTCGCGCCGCGACCCTGCGACGCGCCGCCTCGGCGGTCACGTCGGCCGACGCCCTTGCGCCGTCGACGCCGGGGACGAAGGCACGCGCACGGCTCGAACGTGCGTTGGCCCGCGACGCCTCGGCCGCGGTCACC
>JAFMJN010000329.1 GCA_017853435.1 Planctomycetota bacterium
TCACGTCGACGACGCATTCGGTGCCGTCGACGCGGACGAATCGGATGCGGTAGCGCGAAGAGAACGGTTCGATTCCGCGAAAATCGGAGAAGACGAGCGGAAGTGGGGCCGCGTTGGTCATGAACCCCAAGGCGGCGAGCGGCTTGATCCCCGATATCCACCCGACGATCTGAAGACTTCCCACGACGACCAACGCGATCATCGGCCACCGCCTCGGGCGAACGACTTCCCCACCGGCCGCGGCGTCGACTTCCGCGCTCATCGATCTCGGCCTCGAATCGGACCGTTCACGTTGCGTCCGACGAGCATGTCCGCCAGTCGCTCTTCGCGCGGCGGTACGAAACCACACACGACGTCGGTTTCGCGTGGATTGACGTAGGTGCCGAACAGCATGTCCCACACGGGAAGATCCGCGAAGTTCGAACGGTGTTTCCCGCGTTCGTGGTGGATCCGGTGCATCTCCGGACGTTGGAAGACGTACCCCCACGCCCGAGGTGTTCTCACGTTCATGTGGTAGAGCATCTCGGCGATCGCCGTCACGACCGTCACACGGCCGCCCACGACGGCGTCGGCCCCGAGCACTCCGTAGACCACCGCCGACACGATCGCGGCGTTCACCAGAATCTCCAACGGGTGCTTGTAGAAAGACGTCACCGTTTCGATGCGCACCGGACTGTGATGGACTTGGTGGAAGACGTTCCACAGGAACGCCGACTCGTGGCGGGCGCGATGCCAAAAGTAGAACACGAACGTGACCGCCACGTAGGCGATCGCGGTCGCGGCCGCGGGGTGCATCGTCGGCAACGGCAACGGCGCCCGCGCGCGGAACCACCCGTCGAAATGCGTCCCGATTCCGACGACGACGAGAAACTGCACGACGTTCAACGCCACGACGCGCAGCCACCATCCCGGCGACGGCGGCAATGGCCGTGCGGGCATCAGGCGCTCGACGATCATGCAGAGCGCGGCGGCTGCGAAGATGACGACCATGGGGGTGCGCGCGCGAAGGCGCGTCCCGGGAGTCTAGCGACCGAACGACGCGGTCCGGAGTTTGAGGAACTCCGAGATCCGACGGGCCACGACGGGAGCCGCGTAGGGCGCGGGGTCGAACGTGGGCACCGCCCCCTCCCCGGCGAGACACGCCTTCAACGCCGCCGCGAGCGCGGGGACGTCGTCGGGCGGCACCAAGGCCCGGGCGGGAAGCACGTCGGGCAGCCCCCCGACGGCGGAGCCGATCACTCGGGTTCCGCAGGCCGCCGCCTCGAGAGCCACCAACGGGACCCCCTCGGAGCCTCCCGCGACGTTCCGGGACGGCACCACGACCACCGCCGCCCTCCGGAATTCGTCGGCCAACGCGTCCGGGGAGAGCGCCCCGAGGAACGCCACGTCCACTCCGCTCGCACGCGCCAACCGTCCAAGTGCGGCGCGTTCGGGGCCGTCTCCCGCGAGCCGCAAGGGGCGTCCCAAGCCCTCCAACGCCCTAATGAGCACGTCGAAGCCCTTGATCGGGATCAGACGGCCCGCCGCGACGACGGGGCCGGAAGAGCCGCCCGGCGCCCCCGCACCATGTTCCGCGGCGAATACCGACGGGTCGTACCCCATGGGGGTCACCAACACCGCGTTCGCGGACAGCCCGAGCGACCGCACCATCGCGTCCGCACCCGCCCGCGACGTCGCGACGAGCCCCGTGAGTGCCCCCCGGAGCCTCCATCGAGGCAGGAGTCCGAGGAACGGACGACCGAGCAACCGGACGTCTCCCCCGTGGGCGACGCCGACGAGGGGTTTCCCCGCCCGACGGCACAACGGCGCCATCCATGCGCCCGTCGGGTAGGTCCAGTGTGCAAGCACCATGTCCGCGTCGCGCAATCGGTCGCGTGCCAAGGACACGACCGCCTCCTCGACGGCGTGGAGCGCGGCACGCGCCCGGAACACCCCCATCGCGCGCGCATTGGCTTCCATGCCGCCGGGGCCGACCAACGTGCGCGCATCGTCCGTGGGCAACGCCACGGGCCACACCGAGCCGCAACGCGTGTCGTACGGAGTCGCGTGTCGCGCGTGTGAAGGGTGCGCGGTGAACACCGAATGCCCTTCGGCGACCAACCCTTCGTGGAGATCGCGCACGAACCGTCCCGATGCCGGATCCGCCGCGTGGGGAAACGACGTCGTCACCGCGAGAATGCGCACGCCCGAACTACCTCGCGCCGGCGCGCCGCACGCCCGCGGCCGCCGTCGGTTGCCGCCGAGCTTCCGCAATCTCGCGGCGACCGCGCCACAAAATCCCGAGGATGCGCGGCCCCACGCGCCACGGCGACAACCCGGACGTTTCGTCGGCGTAGACCGCACGCACGGGGACGTCGGCGACGGTCAACCCCGCCGCGGCCGCCTTCACGAGCATGTCGTTCGGGAATCCGTAGCGCGCGTAAAGCCGATCGAGCGGAAGGCGTCGCAAGGCGGCCCGCGTGACCGCGGTGTAGCCGCATTGACTGTCGCCGACGTCGTATCCGGTCACCTTCGCGGTCAACGCCG
>JAFMJN010000330.1 GCA_017853435.1 Planctomycetota bacterium
CCTCCGCGGCCCCAACCGTTCAAGACCGCGGAAGCCCCAGCATCTTTCGCTGACGATCGCAGGATTCGAGGCTCGCCGCGAGCGCGTCGCGTGCGGCGGCGGGTGCGAGCCCCGCGGCCGCGAGTACACCCGCGGTGTCGGGAGTGGCGAGGAGGTCGCCGATCCGTGCGTCGGGTTCGGTCGATCCGTCGTGGGGAAGCAGCGACAGGACTTCGTCGACGGCCGCCATCAGGGCGCAGGCGCGATCGACTTCCGACGGACGGATCGCCCGCGGATCGTGATGGGTGGCGATGATCAAAGTCAACATCGACGGCAATTTCCATTTGACGGCGAGCAGTCGACCGGCGACCGCATGGTCGTAGCCGAGCAGGCCGCGTTCGATCGGGGCCAAGTCGGTGCGCAGGTTCCCCGCGAGGCCGTGGATTTCGTCCATCAGCGGCCCGATGAGGGGAGCCATTACGAGACGGCCGACGTCGTGCAGGAGCGCCTGCGTGTAGGCCGTCGCCGGTGGAATGCCGATCGTCGGAGCCGCGGCGGCGAACTCGCGAGCGAGATTGGCGCCGAGAACCGCTTGATTCCACAACGCGAGTTCCCAACGCCCGCGTGGCCCGAACGCGGCCGCCACGCGCGCTTGGGCGATCGATCCGACGAGCACTTTCGGTCCGACGCGCATCACCGCGCGCTCGACGCTGTCCACCACTTCGGAGCCTGCGAAGGCGGCCGAGTTGGCGAGCCGCATCACGTGCGCGGCGAGGGCGGGATCACCTTCGATGATCGGGACGGCGCGTTCGAGGACGTCGGGCGAGCCCGCGTCGAGAGCGAGCAGACGCGAAAGCCCGAGGCCGATCGACGGGAGCGTCGAGATGCGGAGAAGCAAATCGCGGATTGGGGCGGTGTCGGTAGTCACGGGAAGGCGGCGCGGAGCGCCTTCCGTGAAATCGACGTTTTCGGCGCATGGATGGAGCACCCTTGCTCCATGAAGCTCCGGGAGCCGTGACCTCGATTCACGGTCGAGAAACGAGAAAGCCCTCCGAAGAGGGCTTCGTCGCGTCGGTCGTCGTGATCAGAACGTGAGCGACTGGACGGTCGAAGAGCGCGCGATGCCGCCACCGCCGACGAGCAGCGAAACGATTTCGACGTGGATGCCGGGCGGAATGGTCCCCGGCGGCACCGACAGTGAGTAGGCACCGGCGGCGTCGAGGTAGGTATGGAACGGGTTGAAGGGATCGGCGGGGGAGAGCGCGGTGTTGATCGCGTCGATACCGACGCCGAACACGGGGCCCGAGCCGTCCGGAACGAGATCCACCAACGAGACGAGGTTGTAGATTTCGCCGAAGGGCACCGGCGTCACCGTGGTGACGTTGAGGTTGAACGAGCCCCCGGACGACGCGATCGAGAGAAGGATCTGGTTGGCGGGATTGAACTGACCGGGGTTGAGGGCTCCCGGCGTCACGGTCGATGCCGCGATCCAATCGGACGACGCGTTGGTGTCGGTGTTGCCGGTACGACCGAAGTTGCCCGCCGTGGGCTGATACGGGACACCCGTGAAGGTGCCGCCGAAGAGAAACGAAGCGTTCGACGCCAATCCCCACGACACGATGTCGACGGAGACGCCGGACGGGTTGACGAGCGAGGCGCACCCGCTCGCGGCACCGGTTCCGGTGGTGGCGTAGCCGATCGCGTAGCCCGAATAGACCTTCGTGACTCCGGCCGGAGTTGTCGGGGTCGAAAGGTTCGCGGTTTCCGTCACCACGAGAAGTTGGCCCGGCGCCAACGACACCGCGCCGAAGAGCGTGTTGTTGCTGGTGGCGAGGGTGGATGTTCCCCAGGCGGCGTAGAGCCGATAGCCGCTCAAGTTGACGGTAGACGTCCCGAGATTGGCGACTTCGATCAAGTCGAGCGCGCCGGTCGCGACTTCGTTGATCACAAGTCCCGACTGCGCGCACAGCGGAATCGAGAGGGCAAGGGCCGCGAAAAGGGAGCGGGTCTTGAGCATGCTGACGTCCTGACGGGCCCGTCGCCGGGCCGTCCCAATCATACCCGACGTCGCTCGATTTATTCCATCCCCGGCGTCGCCTATGATGCGGCATGACACAGGTCGACCGGTCGCGTCTCGAGTCGCTCATCCGCGCGCTGCCGAAGACGGATCTCCACGTGCATCTCGACGGCTCGTTGCGTCTCGCGACGCTGATCGAGATGGCGCGGCGTCAAGGCGTTGCCCTTCCGTCCTTTACGGAGGCGGGGCTCCGCGAAACGGTGTTCAAAGAACGCTACCGCAATCTCCCCGAATACCTCGAGGGATTCGCGTACACCTGCGCCGTGCTGCAGGACGCGGAATCCCTCGAACGCACCGCTTTCGAATTGGCGGAAGACTGCATCGCCGAAGGAACCGTCTACCTCGAGGTGCGCTTCGCCCCCCAACTGCACGTCGGTCCGAAACTGCCTCTCGCCGAGACCGTCCGGGCCGTGGCTCGGGGTCTTCGTCGTGCGGAAGCCGCACGGAACGTCCATCCCGACGT
>JAFMJN010000331.1 GCA_017853435.1 Planctomycetota bacterium
CCGCCGTCTCCATGGACACGCACGCGGGATCCTCAAAAGAGCAATTCGTCAATTTCGTGAAGGTGGCGTCACGCTTCCTTCGCGCAGGTTGGCATTTGTTCCGTGACCGTCCGGAGCGCGCCGAAATTCTCCTTCGCGAGGCCGCCTCGATCGACGACCGCTCGTTCCGCGTCCACGTCGCGTGGGGCTGCGCCCTCGTGCGACTCGGAAGACTCGACGACGCTCGCGTCGTGCTTTCGCGTGCCCGCGAACTCTCCCCCTCGCACTTTTTACGCGAAGACCTTCCGCTCAGATTGCGCGAAGATCTCGCGATCGGCCACGCTTTGGGCGCCGTCGACGCGCCGCGCGTTCGTGGCAAGCACGTCCGCCCGAAGGACCCCGCGCCCGCCCGCTCCGACTTCGCCGACGGGTCCGAATGGCGCCGCCTTCGAGGCCTCCCCGCGATCTCGTCGGAAGATATCGAAAAGGTCGATCTCGACGACCTCCTCGGACGGCTCCTCCCGCCCGAAGTTCCCGGGCACAGCGGAGATTCCTGAACCCGCGTCGCGGGGCGTGAAATCGGGTCCGTTCGTTGCCACAATCGCGCGTCGGCCCGGACCCGGGACGTCGATCGGATCGCGCGATGAAGAAAACCCCATTCCACGACATCCACGCGGGACTCGGTGCCCGAATCGTGGAGTTCGCGGGCTACGCCATGCCCGTCCTCTACAAGGACATCACTTCCGAACACCACGCGGTCCGACGCACCGCCGGATTGTTCGATCTCTCGCACATGGGTCGCGTGTACTTCCGCGGCCCCGACGCCTTGAAGCTGGCGACCGCGGTGCAGACGCAAGACGCCGCACCGATGAAGCCGGGACGCGTCCGTTACGCGTTGCTCGGGATGTGGGACGGCGGCATCCTCGACGACATTCTCATCGCGCGCGAGAACGACGGCTACCTTCTCGTCGTGAACGCGTCGAATCGTGACCGCGACGTGGCGTGGTTTCGCGAACGCGCCGCGGGACTCGACGTCGTCGTCGACGACGCGACGGATCGCCTCGCGATGATCGCGATCCAAGGTCCGAAGGCCGTCGACATCATGGCGGACTTGGGCTTCACCGGCGCGAAGGACATCGGGTACTACCGATTCGCGCGCCTTCCGCATCCCGACGGCGACGTCGACGTGTGGCGCACGGGCTACACGGGCGAAGACGGTTTCGAACTCATCTTCGACGCGTCGCGAGCGACCGCCATGTGGAACGCCGCCGTCGAGAAGGGAACCCCACACGGAATGATTCCGTGCGGCCTCGGCTGCCGCGACACGTTGCGCCTCGAAGCGGGGATGCCGCTCTACGGCCACGAAATCGATCGCGGTACCAATCCCTACGAAGCCGGTCTCGAATTCGGGGTCTCCGCGACGACGCCTTCCATCGCGGCGGCCGCCCTGAAGGCCGTGCGCGAGCACGGCGTGCGTCGCAAGTTGATCGGTCTCGAGGTCGCCGGCCCGCGCGTTCCGCGCGAGGGCTGCGGCGTCTGGTCGGGCGACACCCTCGTCGGTGAAGTCCGTTCCGGCACGAAGTCCCCCACGCTCGGAAAGAACATCGCGACCGCGATGGTGCTCGCCGAGGTCGCCGCGAGCGACGCCGCGCTCACCGTCGACATCCGCGGGAATCGCGCCCCCGCGACCCGAACCTCCATCCCCTTCTACCGTCGTCCCGACAGGAGCTGACATGTCTCGTCCCGCCAATCTTCGTTACCTCAAGTCCCACGAATGGTGCAAACTCGAAGGCAACATCGCGACGATCGGCATCACCGACTTCGCCGTGAGCCATCTCTCCGACCTCGTCTTCCTCGATCTCCCCGAAGTGAAGACGGACACCATGCGCGGCGAGCCCTTCGGCGAGATCGAATCGGTGAAGGCCGTGAGCGATCTCTACGCTCCCATGACGGGTGAAATCATCGAGCGCAACGAGCGCCTTCAGAACGAACTCGATCTCCTCGGCAAGGATCCCTTCGGTGACGGATGGATGCTGAAGATCCGCGTCGAGAAACCCGCCGAATGGGAATCCCTCCTCGACGACGCGGCCTACCAGCACGTCATCGACGCCGAATCCCACTGATCCAACGCCGTTTCGGGGCGGCGCGCCCCGGTTCCGGAGTCCCATGCGTTACAGCACCAGCACCGAGAAGACGCGAGCCGAGATGCTCGCGGCGGTCGGAGCGGGATCGATGGAGGAACTGCTCCGCTCGATTCCTTCCGACGTGCGGATGAAGCGACCCCTCGCGATCGAAGGACCGCTTCCCGAATCGACGCTCCTGCGCCGACTCGACGCGTTGAAGTCCGCTCCCCCGCGGGTCTCCCTCATGGGAGCGGGTCTCTACCGTCACCTCGTTCCCACTCCGGTCGACGCGCTCTGCGCCCGCTCGGAATGGGTCACGTCCTACACGCCGTACCAGCCGGAACTGGCGCAAGGGACGCTGATGATGTACTTCGAATTCCAGTCGTACATCGCGGCGCTCACCGG
>JAFMJN010000078.1 GCA_017853435.1 Planctomycetota bacterium
CGACCGCCATCCGCTGTGGGGCGTCCTTCAGGCACCCGCCGCCGGACCGACGCTTCTCTCTTGGCTCGGAACCCGCCACCTCACCCTCGAGCACATCGGTGAGACCTACCAGGTCGGCTGCCTCTACGTCGGCATCGCGAGCCTCTTGAATCTCGTGGCCCTGTGCGACCTTCGCGACCTCTGCATGAAGGTCGCCCGTCGGAAGGACGCGTCGGCATGAGCGTCACGACGGCATTGATCCTCTTCCTTCCCCCGTTCATCGCGACCGAATTGATCGCGGCCCTTCCGGGGTCGAAATCGGCCCGCGAGGCCCTCGAACGCGGCATCCGAAATACCGGACGCCACTTGGTGCTGTGGGCGGTGACCATCGGAGCGATCCACATGATCGCGAAGATGCTCATGGCCCGCGCCCCGCTTTGGTGAGCGCGGACCGAAACGTCCGTCCGTCTTCCGAACGCAACAGAACGCCCGACACTTCGAGTTCGAGGACGCGTTCCATGACCGAGGCGACGGGCAATCCCGACAATCGAAGCAGCGTGTCGAGGTCCGCGCCTTCCCCGCCGAGAAGTGCCAAGAGCCGACGCCCCTCGTCGTCGATCGCGGCGCTCGCGTCGAGCGATGAGGGATCCGCAACAGTCGCGACGGTTCGGCGTGATCGGCCCATCGCCCCCAAAACATCGTCGACGGTGGCGACCGGATGGGCACCTTCACGCAGAAGTTGCATGGGGCCTTCTCCGAGTTCGTGATCGACGGGGCCCGGGACGACGAGGACGTCACGCCCGAGATCCGCGGCCCATTTGACCGTGGACAGACTGCCGGAACGAAGACGGGCTTCGACGAGAACGACGACGCGGGCCATCGCGGCGAGAATGCGGTTGCGACGCGGAAAGTGGTGCGGAAGCGGCGGGGTGCCCGGAAGAAATTCCGTCACGAGCAGCCCGTTTTCCGCGATGGCGTCGGCGAGACCCACGTGTTCGGCGGGGTACGTCTTGTCGGGCCCGGAACCGAGGACCGCGACCGTGACGCCTCCGGCCCGCAACGCCGCACGATGCGCGGCGGCGTCGATCCCGCGTGCAAGCCCCGACAGGACCGGAACGCCCTCTCCCGCGAGTCCTTCCGCCAAACTCGACGTCATGCGTAATCCGTAGGCGGAAGCGCGACGCGCACCGACCATCGCGACCCCATCGATCGGCAGCGCCGCCGGTCCGCGGACGAAAAGAAGCGGCGGCGGATCCGGAATCGCCGCGAGTTCCGAAACGGCGACGGGTTCGAGGGAGCGCCAACCGAGTGTCGTCAGCACACGGTGGGCGTCTTCGGCCGCGCGATCGAGCGCGGGCACCGTGAGAAGTCCGCACGAAGGATCCGACGCGACGACGGCCGCACGCCGTCGCCACCACGTTTCGATCGGACCGAACGCCGTTTCGAGACGGGCGACCACAGCGGCGTGGGCGGTCTGCCCCGATGCGGCCATGAGGGCGAGGAGCGCATGCAGTCGTTCCGGCGACGGTTCCATCGCGGAAGAAGACGCACGCGACACGAGAACCGTCCCCGAAAAAGCGAAACGGGCCGCCGGGGGTGAGACCCGACGACCCGTTCCGTGTTCCTTTCGGAACGAATCAGCCGCGGAGCAAGCTCAGCGCCGAGGACGGCTGCTGATTGGCCTGCGCGAGAACCGCGAGGGCCGCCTGCTGAAGGATGTTGTTCTTCGTGAGCTCGGCCGTTTCCGCCGCGACGTCGACGTCGACGATGCGGGAGATGGCGGCCGACAGGTTCTCCGCACGGTTGTCGATCGAGGAGATCGTGCCCGCGAGGGTGTTCTGCACGGCGCCGAGCGACGAGCGGGCCGACGAAATCGTGTCGATCGCGGTGTCGAGGGCCGTGATCGCGGCCGTCGCGTTGCCGGTCGAACCGATGTCGAGCGTGTTGATCGAGAGGGCCGCCGCATTCGCGTCCGTCAACGACACCGCGAGGGTGTCCGTGCCGGAGGTCGTGCCGGAGCCGATCTGGAGCGTGACCGAAGCGGTGGAACCGTCGAGCAACGAGATGCCGTTGAAGGACGTCGCGTTCGCGATCTGGTCGACCTGCGTCAGCAACTTGGAGAACTCGGCTTGGAGCTTGTCCTTGTCCGAGCCCGAGTTCGTGCCGTTCGCCGACTGCACCGCGAGTTCGCGGGCGCGGACGAGCACGTTCGCGATTTCGCCGAGCGAGCCTTCCGCCGTCTGGACGAGCGAGATGCCGTCGTTGGCGTTGCGGCTCGACTGCTGCAAGCTGCGAACCTGCGCGGAGAGACGCGTGGAGATGGCGAGACCGGCCGCGTCGTCGGACGCGCGGGCGATGCGCTTGCCCGTGGACAGGTGCTCGAAGTTGCGCATGAGCGAACCCGACGCCTTGCCGAGGTTGCGTTGCGCGGAAAGAGACGCGACGTTCGTGTTGATGCGAAGACCCATTGTTCTGACCTCTCAGTGGTTGGTTGCCGCCGTTTTTTCCGGCGGTGGCCGGCGCGCCTCGTGAGTGGCACGTCGAGCCGTTCGGCTTCACGACATTCTTCGGCACGACGGTGTCGGATCTTGAGACACCTCGACGCGTTTTCGCCGCAATTTCAAGCGATTTCGCTACGCGGAGGCGTGCACGTAAAACACGGATCCCGCGACCGTCTTCAACTTCGAAAAGAAGTATCGGACGCGCGGGTTCGGACTCCCTCGGACGGAACGGTCGACGAGGGGGAGAGCCTCGTCGACCGCGTCGTATCCGCGATCAGTTGCGGAGCAGCGTCAGCGCCGAGGACGGCTGCTGGTTCGCCTGAGCGAGCACGGCCAAAGCCGCCTGTTGGAGAATGTTGTTCTTCGTGAGTTCGGCGGTTTCCGCGGCGACGTCGACGTCGACGATGCGCGAGTTGGCGCCGGCGAGGTTCTCGGAGCGGTTGTCGATCGCCGAAATCGTGCCCGAAAGGGTGTTTTGCACCGCACCGAGCGCCGAACGGGACGCCGAGATCGTGTCGATCGCGGTGTCGAGCGCCGTGATGGCGGCCGTCGCGTTGCCCGTCGAACCGATGTTCAGGGCGTTGATCGACAGCGCGGTGGCGGTCGACGACGTCAGCGACACCGTGAGGGTGTCCGTTCCGCCCGTCGTACCCGCGCCGATCTGCAAGGCGATCGAAGGCGTCGAGCCGTCGAGCAGCGAGATCCCGTTGAAGGAGGTCGAGCTCGAGATTTGGTTGACCTGGTTCAGGAGGTTCGAGAACTCCTGTTGGAGGCCGTCCTTGTCCGTGGCGGAAAGGGTGCCGTTCGCCGACTGCACCGCGAGTTCGCGGGCGCGGGAAAGAACGTTCGCGATTTCACCGAGCGAACCTTCCGCGGTTTGCACCATCGAGATGCCGTCGTTCGCGTTGCGGCTCGCCTGCTGAAGGCTGCGCACCTGCGCCGAGAGGCGGGTCGAGATCGCGAGGCCGGCGGCGTCGTCGGACGCACGCGCGATGCGCTTGCCGGTCGAGAGGTGCTCGAAGTTGCGGCCGAGCGAGACGGAGGCTTTGGACAGATTGCGTTGCGCGGAAAGCGACGCGACGTTGGTATTGATGCGAAGGCCCATGACGAAACTCACCCTTTCAGTCAAGGAGTTGGTGATTTGGAGGCGCATGCGTTTCCGACGGAAACGACGGGTGCGACCCCTGCTCTCCCGTTCTCGGAAGGCGGACGCGCCGCTTGAGGGCCTCGACGTTTTTTCCCGAAGACGCGCCCGCCGAAATCTTCGCGCGAACGCGCGAATGGAAGCCGCTCAATCGTCGAAGGCGGCGGCGAGGGCTTCCGGAGAGGCCGCGTGGAACGACACCACGCCCGGGGCCTCGACGACCGGAATGCGAATCGACGCACCGCGTCGCTTCTTGTCACCCGCGAGCGCGTCGAGCGCTTCCCCGCGATCGATGCGGAAAGGCGCCTCGGAAGGCAAACCGAGGGCGGTGGTCACGCGACGCACGGCCTCGCGATCGAAGCCGGGAACGACGCGGGATTCGAGATGGAGTCCGATCGAGACCGCGACTCCGTGCGGCATCGCCACACCGCGCCGCATCGCGGCCGATTCGAGGACATGACCGAGCGTGTGCCCCGCATTGAGGATCATGCGTCGACCGTCGTCGAACGGATCGTCGCGGACGACGGAGGCCTTGAAGCGCAGCGACGCCTCGACGACGGCGGCGAGGCAAGCCGGATCGCGCGCGCGCAAGGCGGAGGCGCCGTCCACGATCCGCGTCCACAGCGGATCGCCGCAAAGAAGGCCCGTCTTCGCGACTTCACCGAGCCCCGAGACCCATTCCGCCTCCGGCAAGGATGCGAGGAAGCCGGTGTCCACCCAAAGCGCGAGCGGAGCCCGAATCACGCCGACCTGGTTCTTGAGGGAACCGAAATTCACCGCGGACTTTCCGCCAAGCCCGGCATCGACCTGCCCGGTGAGCGTTGTCGGAACGAGGATCAGGTCGACGCCGCGCAACCACGTCGCGGCCGCGAAGGCGACGGCGTCGAGCAACGCACCACCGCCGACCGCCACGACCACTCCGTTGCGATCGATCCGTGCTTCGGCCAACGCCGTCCACAACGATTCGACGAACGCGAGCGCCTTCGACGACTCTCCCCCATCGACCGTGCGCAGCACCGACGCGGGACACGCCGCACGAAGGGCGTCGACGCGATCTTGGTGGGCGGCCGCCGCCGCGCGATCGACGACGATCAGCGCGGATCGCGTCATGGGTCCGAAGTCGCCGCGCAGACAATCGCCGCACCGGATGGCGGTGCGGGCACGGGAGGACGTTTCGAGGTGGAATTCGATCATCACGGGCGGGGTCGTATCGGCACGACCACGAGCGTCGTGGTAACGCCGTCGCGCTCGGGATCATAGCCGGGCGTGGAATCCTCCCCTACGCCGTCGCGCCCCCGGTTCGCGAAATGAAACGCCCGCAGAAGGCGACCGTCCACGTCGACCGAGTCGCCCGCCTTCCGCATCGACGACGGGGCTTCGGCCAAAAGAACGAACCGACCGTCACGATCGAGCACGATCGATTTTCGCGAAGCGAATCGTGCCGCCTGCGACGGATCCGCAAACGCGTAAGGCACGCCGTCCGAATCGAGCAGAGGTTCGACCGCCGTCCACACCAGACGCCCCGCGACGCGGACGGGGCGACCCACGTGGGCCACCACATCCGCGGGTGCGAGATCCGCGGGTGCCGTCGCCTCGTCGGCTCGGCGCGGGTCCGCCCCGCGCACGACGGCACGCGCGTAGACGTCGTCGTCGAGCGGGGCTTCGGGAGGCGTTCGCCGCAACGCCGCGAGATCGGCGTCCGAAGGCCAACGATCGGAAACCGCGGGCGGCGCGCGGACGACGACTTTGGCGTACACGATCGGCCCGGGGAGATCGGCGCCCGCTCCGATGCGATGAAAGACGCCGAGCACGCGCACGCGCGCACCGACGAACGACGAGAGATCCCGTGATCCGTCGTCGTCGCACCAAATAAACGACGCGACGACGCCTCCCGAAGCGATCCGACCGATCCAGCCGTCGCCGGAGGGCGTCTCGGCCCCTTCTTCGAACAAGGACGAAAGTCGACGTCGATCGACCGCGACGAGTTCACCTTCGACGGCCGTCGGTTCCGCGCGGAACGCTTTTGGGGAATCGGCGAGCGTTTTCGGATCGCGCGCGGGAAAACCGCCGTGAGCGCTCCAACGTGGGTCGAGCACGAAGTTGGCGATCGCTCGTTCACGGAGTCGTTGCAGAAGCCGGGCTCCGGTCGCGGGTTCGAGGGATCCCGTACCGTCGCGGGCATGGCGATCGAACCATGCCGTGTCGACATCCCACGGAACGACCGTGATCGCGGGACGCGACGCCGCGGCGGCCGCGGGAGAGTCTCCCGTTTGCATCGCGGACGGGGGCGCTTCCCGGCGGAAGGCGTGACGGATCGCCATCGCGGCGAATCCCACGAAGAGCGCGGCGACGAAGAGACGCACGAGCCGCCGGGCTTCCTCGCCCGTCGTCCGTGCTTCCCAAGGATTTCGCGTCGCCATGCCCCGAGTCTAGCGGCGCACGCGGACGGTGGAACCGATTCGGGAGCGACGTAGGCTTTCCGCATGGTTTCCGATGGGCATCCGCACGACGCCGACCGCTGGCTCGAAGGGTTGGCGGATTTCGAACGCCGACCTCCGCCGGGGGCCGCCGCGTTCTCTCTCGACGGACTGATCCGAATCCTCGCCGCGTTGGATGATCCGCATCTCGGACGGCACGTCATTCACGTCACGGGCACGAAGGGCAAGGGCACGGTGGTCCACGCGTGCGACGCCATCCTCGCCGCGCACGGCGTCCGCACGATGCGGACGACCTCGCCTCACCTGCACACGCCGCTCGAGAGAATCACGATCGATCGACACGCGATCGACGCCGATGTTTTTCGCGCCCACGTAAACACGATCCGCGAAGCCGCCACCGTCGCGGGCGGCGGCGACCCGACGTGGTTCGAGGTCGTCACGCTCGTCGCCTGGCTCGAAGCACGTCGATGCGCCGTCGACGTCGACCTCCTCGAGGTCGGTTTGGGAGGCCGCCTCGACGCCACGAACGTCTGCATGCCGTCGGTGGCCGTCGTCACGTCGATCGGTCTCGACCACACGGCGATCCTCGGAGACACCCACGACGCGATCGCCTACGAAAAAGGCGGCATCATCAAGTCCGGTCGCCCCGTGGTCATCGGTCCTTCGCCCACGGATCCGGGCGGTGGCGTCCTCCACGCGCTCGCGGCGCAACGCGAAGCGCCGCGCGTCGAACCCGTCCTTCGCGTCGTCGAGTCGGCACTCGACGCCGACGTGATCCGAGGCCCTTTCGTCCGCGTCACGGCGGAGCATCGCGGCACGACGATCCGGTTCACGGTGCGCGGCGGGCGACCGGCTGCGACGAACGCCGCGCTCGCTTTGGACGCCTGCGCGGTCGTCTTGGGGGACATGGGTCGACCGCTCGATCTCCCAAAAGCGCTCGACGCGCTCGCGGTGCTCGACATTCCGGGCCGCTGCGAATGGCAGCCCGGCCCACCCCGACACCTCGCGGACGGCGCCCACACCGAAGAGTCGATCGCGGCGTTGGCGGACATCGTGAAGATCATTCCCGCCGGTCGGCGCCATGCCGTCGTCGGAATCACCCGAGAACGCGACGCGGCCCGGGTCTTCGCCCCGCTCGCGGCCGTCGCAGACGCCGTCGTCGTCGTCCCTCTGCCCCACCCCCGCTCGGCCGACCCCGCGGAGGTCGCCGCCCGCTTGGTGGGGATTCACCCCGAGGTTTCCGTCGCGGCCTCCCCGGAAGCCGGATTCGCGCGTGCCGCGGCCCACGCGGGTCCGGAGGGACTCGTCGTCACGGCCGGGTCGTTCCACCTCGTCGCGGCACTCCGAAGCCGCGGCGCGCCCCCGGGCTGATACCATCCCGACGATGTCCGATCACGACACCGTCCTGCGCAACCACGTCGTGGCGACGCCGCGGCTCGTCGTCCGCGGCAACGTCGACCGACTGACGACGCGCCTCACCGAGAACCTGCGCGCCGAATCCCGTCCGCACCTACGGCTCGTCGACGTCGATGCGCGCTTCCTCCCGGGCGAGTCGACGACCCGCTCCGAAGACATCGTGGTCATGAAATCCGACATCGCGTGGGCCCACGAGTTCATCGCGTTATCGGGAGACGACCATCAACGCCGCCTCCACGTCCAGGAGGACGAGATCGAAGTCCATATCTGGTTCGCGCGACCGGAAGGCCTCCTCCTCCGCGGGATCATCACCGAAGCTTCATGGAACGCGCTGCCGGATTGGCTTGTGGTCCGTGCCCCGCGTCCCACGCCGTTTACCCCCGTCGCGGAACACCACGCCGAGGCCATGAAGGGCCTCGGTTGGATCCTGTGTCACCTTCGCGCGGTCTCCGCGGTCGCCCCCGTGCGACCGGACGACCGCGACGCCCCCATGAACGAGTACCCCCATGGCTGACGCCGCCGCCCTCGCCCGTGAAGTTCAAGGATTCGTCGACGGATGCGCCGCGCTCGAACGCGCGGTCGCCCGCGCCGTCGTCGGACAGCGCGAGACGGTCGATCACGTCATCACGGCGCTTCTCGCGGGCGGGCACGTCCTTCTCGAGGGGGCACCGGGACTCGGAAAGACGTTGCTCGTGCGTTCGCTCGCCGAAGCCGTGGATCTGTCGTTCTCCCGCGTCCAGTTCACGCCGGACCTCATGCCCGCGGACATCACCGGGACCAACATCGTGGTCGACGACCCGAAGGCGGGTCGAGCATTCCGATTCTCCCCCGGTCCGCTCTTCGCGAACCTCGTGCTCGCCGACGAAATCAACCGCACCACACCGAAGACGCAGTCCGCCCTGCTCGAGGCGATGCAGGAAGGGATCGTCACGGTTTCGGGGACCTCGCACCCGCTGCCCGAGCCGTTCATGGTGCTCGCCACGCAGAATCCAATCGATATGGAAGGCACCTACCCCCTGCCGGAAGCCCAACTCGACCGCTTCCTGATGAAGGTGATGGTGCCGTTCCCGACCGCCGCCGAACTGGCGTCCGTGATCGACCTCACCACCGGGGCGTCCTCCGGGCGGGTGGAAAAGGCGCTGACCAAGGAGACCCTGCGCGCCTACCGTGCGTTGGTGCGCGACGTCGTGCTCGCCCCGAACGTGCGCGACCTCGCCGTGAAAATCACCCTCGCCACCCACCCGACCGATCCGGCGGCCCCCCAAGGGGTCCGCAAGTACGTCCGACACGGGGCCTCCCCCCGCGGCGCGCAGGCTTTGGTCGCCTGCGCCAAGGTCCGCGCCCTCCGCGCCGGACGCGCCCACGTGGAATCCGCCGACGTGAAGGCGATGGCCCTGCCCGCCCTCCGGCACCGCCTCATCCTCAATTTCGAGGGGGAAGCCGAGGGACTTTCGACCGACCGCATCGTCTCGGAAGTGCTCGCCGCGACGGTCTGACGGGGCAATCCGGGAACGTCGCCGTTCGTATAATCTGAGGACGCGCGGGGAGACGCCTCCCCGGCCTCGTTCCGTCCGACCTTCCCACAGGTGTCGCATGTACGCACGGCGGTACTTCCTCGCGTTGGTCCTGCTCCTCGTCGGCGCCCCCGCCGTCGCCCAAAACATCTGCATCGAATGCAAGGGCGTCGGTTGGCTCGCCTGCGCCTCCCGCAAGTGCAAGGACATCCTCGTCCTTGGGGCCAAGACGGACTTCAAACACGACGCGATCTGGGGCGAAGCCTGCTGCCGCGGCATCCAAAAGGTCGTTTGCCCGAAGTGCCAGAACGCCATCGCCAAGGCGGAGATCGAGAACGAACTCACGATGCGCAAGTCGTGGGTCGACCGCATGCGGAAGTACGACGAGGAGTGCGGAACGAAGTTCAGCCACGTCGAAACCGAACAATGGATCCTCCATTACTCGATCCCGCAGTGGAAGATCGGTGATGCGACCCTCAACCGCGTGAAGGCGTCGCTGCAATGGGCGATCCGCCTCGACTCGGTGTCGTCGCTCATGCGGGCCGCTCTGCAAAGTTCCCCGGGCGGCAAGTGCCAAGCCTTCCTCGTGGCGACGGAAGCCGAGCAGAAGCGGACGACCCTGACCCAACAGGGCGTCGCCCGCAGCGCCCAAGCCTTCAACACCTACGGGACGCCGCAGAGTGGTGCGAAGTTCACCACGCGCCCGATGCCGCCCGATATGACCGTCGACGACGGATTCCATCCGCACGTCGTCCACAACGCGACGCATATCCTCACCCAGGCGACCAACGGCTTCCTTCAGGAATTCCCTTCGTGGCTCGACGAAGGGATGTCGCACTGGGTCGAACTCCAACTCTTCGAAAAAGCCACCACCTTCTGCTTCCGCGAACTCGCGATCGGCAAGGACCAGTGGAAGCAGAACGACTGGCGCAAGAGCCTCTATTCCGCCGTCGCCCAGAAGAAGGACCTGCCCTTCGCGACGATCATCACCCACGACATGGACAAGCTCTCCGTGCAGGAGAAGGCGTACGCCTGGTCGTTCGTCGAATTCCTGATCACCGCCCAAGGGCCGAAGTTCCCGACGCTGTTCGCGGAGATGAAGAAGGACAAGGACACGAAGAAGGCCCTTCAAAAGGCCCTCGGATGGTCGACGGTCCAGTTCCAGGAGGAGTGGCGCAAACATGTGCTCAAGACCTATGCTCCGTGATCTTTTCGCGATCGCTCTCGCCTGCGCGCTCCTGACCTTCCCGACGCTCGTCGCCCAAAAGCCGACGACGCCGCAGAAGCCCGTCCTCTCGGCCGAGGACGAGCAACGCATCAAGGAGTTCAAACAGTTCGCCAACGATCCGAACGACAAGATCCGCGCCGAACAGATGGAACGCATCGCGTTCGTCGACAATGCGGAGGGCGCCGGACTCCTCGTGAACACGGGGTTGAAGGACGATTCGTTCCACGTTCGCGATCGCGCGACCTACGCGCTTTCGACGATGAAGACCCCGGAAGCGATCTCCGTGATCGTGAACGGCCTCAAGAACCAAAACGAATTCGTGCAGGGCGGATGCATCATCGCGCTCGCCCGCATGGAGAAGCGCCCCGAAGGCGTCGCGCGCGACATCGCCGTGGTCGCCGAAACGGCCCGCAAGGAAGAAGTCCGCATCTCGGCCTGCGAAGCGCTCGGGATCATCGGATCGAAGGACGGGACCAAGGCACTCATGTCCTGCGTCGTCGGAGCCCCCGAAAAGGTGGCGATCGCGGCGCTCGATTCCCTCGCTCTCGTGAACGATCCGACGGCGGCTGCGACCGCCATCGGCGCGCTGAAGGGCGGCACGTGGCGCACGCAATTGGCCGCGATCCACGCCCTCGAAGTCATGCGCGTGAAGGAAGGGGTGATGCCCCTGATCGACTACCTCGCCGCCGCCGAAGGCCGCCCGAAGGACGAATGCCGCAAGGTCCTCGAACGTCTGACCCAGATGACGTTGGGCTACAACGTCGACAACTGGATTTCGTGGTGGAAGCGTTCGGAGGCGGATTGGAAGTTCCCTCCTCCGAAGAAGGAGGAGAAGGAAGTCGGCGGCAAGGACCAGTACGGGCGCGGCGTTCCCGTCT
>JAFMJN010000079.1 GCA_017853435.1 Planctomycetota bacterium
GTGAAGACCTGCGACCCGGGTGAACCGCGCAGCAGGTAGGACATCGACGACGTGCCCGCGATTCCCTGGAGGTCGCGACCGAAGGCCGCGAAGTGGTTCGCGTTGGCGGTGGTCGTCGCGGCGCTGATCGGTGTGTAGTTCGTACCGCTCGTGCCCGCGGTGCCGAACTGAATCCAGCCGTTGGTGCCGAAACGCACCTGAGTGTAAGCCGTGCCGTTGTAGACGAACGGGAAGCCGATCGACACGGTCGTGGCGGAGTCGTCCCACGAGGCGGGCGTGACGTTCACGGCGCCGTTGAGCGGGACGTACGTGTTTTGGTACTGGGCGAACGTGTATTGGTTCACCGTGAACTGCGCGGAGACCGCGGCGGCGAAAAACGCCGAAGCGAGGGCGGCGGTAACGAGACGCTTCATGTTGCTGACACTCCTATCCGGCCGAATCGGCGCGGGTGATTTCGGGGCAGGGAACAACTGGGGGGGACCCCGACCTCCGCATTCTAAAGGAAGAGGCATGGGAGTTTCCAATAGATTCGAGAGATTGGGGTGAGGCGACGCAAAGCTGTGCCGCTCCGCGGCTAAAGAGCGGGGCAACTTCGCACGCAGGCGAGTGCCGACGGCGATGTGCGGCTTCGTCGTCCCATGAAACGACGCGCGCCGCCACCCGAAGAGGGAAGCGGCGCGCGTGAGAGGCGAGGCGCCCGAGATCAGAAGCCGAACGTCAGCGTGCGCTTGTTCGACGTGCCGAAACCGCCCGCGGCCGGGAGGCAGAAGGCCTGAAGGTCGAACGAGGCGCCGCAGAGCGCGGCGACCGCCGGCAACGAAACCGGGATCGAGATGTTGCCGAAACCGTCGTAGGCCGCCGGGATGAGCTGCGCCGAGAGCGGGTTCAGATAGAGATCGCAACCGAAGTTCACGACCACGGAACCCGCGACGTCGAACGCCATGATGGCGCCGTCGAAGGGATTCGCCCCCGACGCATCCACCGTGAAGTTCGTGCCGAGCACCGGGAGTCCCGACGTCAGCGTGAGGACGTTGCCGCCCGCCGAGCAGCCGGCGCCCGAGGACGCGGCGATCGCCGAGTGCGGCGTCACGAGGATGTTGAACGTACCGATGTCCGCCGTGCCGTAGCCCGCGACGCGGACGAGGTAAACCTGACCCGCGGTGACGGGCACGCCCGTGACCGTGGACTGGTAGCCGTTCGTACCGCAGGTGGTCCCGTTGGCGTCGTCGTTGCAACCGATGACCGCACCCGCCGGATCGTAGATGACGATCTGCGAGTCGTTGAGTTCGCCGAGCGCCGTCGTCGCGGTGCCGTTGCATGTGGTCATGTCGACCGTGCCGGTGCACGACGGCGTGTACAGGAAGAAGAGGTCATGGGCGCCGGAGCTGCCGAGACCGCACGGCGTCGAGAAGCCGGCCGCGTTTTGAGCGAGCGTGTTCGTGTTGTCGAACGGCCCGTTGGCGCCGTCGTTGAGAACCACCGCGCCCGCCGGGAAGTCGTTCGCGAGCGTGTAGACGAAGCAGAGCGCGTTGGCCGCACCCGCGACGTTGATGCCGTCGGCCGCCGAGATCGGCAGAGTGATCAAGGCCGGGGTGGTCGAGGAGACCGGAACGGTCACCGACCAGATGCCGTCACCCGCGGTGACGTCGCCGCTGGTCGCACCGTCGTCGAACATCGGAGTGCCGGGTCCGCCGCCGATGGAGGTCGTGTCGGCCACCACCGAGAGGGCACCGAGCTGCGCCGATGCGGGCGCCAGCGAAATCGCAGCCGTGATGAGCGCGTTGCCGCCGAGGAAGAACGTGTTCGGCGAGGCCGAAGCCGCGATGCCGATCTGCGCCGGCGGGAAGGCCCCGGGCGTGTACGTGTAGACGCGACCGTTGTCGGGCTTCTTGCCTGCGCCGGTACCGACGTAGTGGCCGTTCGCCGCCGAACCGGTCGCCGTGAAGGGAGCTTGCCACGTGTACGCGGCCGACGACGAGGTGCACAACTTGTAGTCGGTGACCGTCGCTGCAGCGTTGCCCTTGATGCCGACGGAACCGGACGTCGTCGCGGCGGGGAAGGCGGTGCTGCCGATGAGCCAATCACCGTAGGCGAGTTCGATCACGCCGGTGGTTTCGTACAACTTCACTTGGAAGTCGAAGGACATCGTCAAAACTTGGCTCGACGTGGCCGACGTCCAAGGACGCATGTTGGTCCACTGAATCACGCACACGCGGTTGGGCGCCGATCCGATCGTTTCCACGCGGACTTCCGCCGCCGCGTCCGCGGCTTGGAGATCGCGACCGAAGGCGCCGACGGTGCGCGCCTGCGCGGTGGATGATGCGAAGTTGTAGGTAGTTCCCGAGCCCGCGACGCTCGAGCACTTGATCCAACCGTTGGTCGAAACGCCGATGACGTTCGTCCAACCGGATCCGGCCGCCGTGCCGCCGAACGGGAAGTCGAAGCCGACGGGAACGTTGTTGTAGAACGTGTCGTCGATCGCGGCACCCGATTCGAGAACGAGCCCGCCGGTGATGGGCGCGTAGGGACCGGGATTCGAAGTGGAGAAGGTGTACGTCGCCGTCTGTTGGCCGAGAGCCAACGCGGAGCAGGCGAACAACGAGGCGAGGGTGAGAAGCTTCATAGTCGCGAAAGCGTATCCCGAACGGGGGACGGAACGCAATCGCTTTCCACGTGGAAGTCGTTGAAAATACGCGGCGGAGCGTGTTTTCGGATTGTTGGTTTCGATCGATACCGCGTCACGGCGAGCGTGTACCGATCGACTTCGGTGGACGCAACCGACGTTCAGACGCGGACTACCGTCGATCGTGTCAACACGAGGAAGCGTGCGGCAAGCAACATGGCGACGACGGCGAGCCCGACCGTGAGTCCCCACCACAGGCCGCGGGCGCCGAGGTCCGCACCGAACGCGAGCCAACGCGCCACCGGGAGCGCGATGAGCCAATAGGCGACGAAATTGGCGAGAAACGGAATCCGCGTGTCGCCGGCGCCGCGCAGCGCGCCCGAACTCACCGATTGAATGCCGTCGACGATTTGGAAAACGGCGGCGATGCGCAGAAGATCGGCGGCGAGTGCGGTGACGGCGACGTCGTCCGTGAAGATGCGCGCGATCGCGTCGGGAAACGCGAACAGCATCAGTCCGCTCAGCGTCATCCATCCGGCGCCCGCGACGATGGCGACGATGCCGGCTTTGCGCGCGAGGTCGGTGCGTGACGCGCCGATGAAGCGTCCGACTTCGACGCTGGCGGCGGCGCCGATCCCGACCGTCGCGAGGAAGGTGAACGACGCCACCATGATCGCGATCTGATGGGCCCCCGCTTCGATCGTCCCGAGTCCCGCCATGACCCAGAGCACGTAGGCGAAGATGCCCATTTCGAGCGTGATTTGCGAACCGATCGGCAATCCGAGTTTCATGAAGAGCCGCGCCTCGTCCTTGAAGGACGGCCCTTCGGGTTCGGGATTCGGATGGGCGGCGACTTCCGCCCGACGTACCCGCAGAATGCCGGGGATGAGGAGTGCCGCCATCGCAAGGTTGCAGACCGAGGTGGCGATCGCCGCTCCGGTTGCGCCCCAGGCGGGAAGTCCGACGGCGGGGAGACCGATGCGCTCGAGGCCGGGATCGCCGAGGACCAAGACCCAATCCAACACGAGATTGACGACGTTGGCGAGGGAGATCGCGACGATCATTACGCCCGAACTTCGCTGCGCGAACAGCCACGCGCGAAAGACCGTGAAGAGGAGAAATCCGAGTATGCCGGGAGCACGCCACCACATGTAGGCGATCGCTTGTCGTGCGACTTCCGGATCGGTGGGAAAAGGATTCGGGAGTTCCCCGAACATCGACGAAGGCCCGAGGTTCGGCCTGAGCAGGAAGACGTCGATGAGGCCGAGCGGCAAGACCGACAAAGGAAAGAGAACGACGGCGAGCACCGAACCGCGTTTGAAGGCCCGCCACGCGCCGTGCGGCTCGCCCGCGCCCAAGCGTTGGGCGAAGATCGGATCGAGTCCGAGCAGAAGGCCCATCGTGAAGAGACTCACCACCTGCACGTAGGAGTTGCCGAGCGCGGTCGCCGCCATCGCTTCACGCGAGTGCCGCCCGACGACGGCGGTGTCGACCATCCCGAAGAGCCCGAGCGCCATTTGGGAGACGGCGATGGGGGCCGCGAGTTTCAGCAGAGTCCGGAGCTCCGCTCCGAATCCCAACCAAAGCACGCGCGAAAGCGTGGTGGTGACCCGATGGAACATCGGCGTCAGGGGAGCGCGGCGATGCCGTCGATTTCGACGACGGCGCCTTCTTCCATCAACGCGACGACGCCCAAAAGGGTCATGGCGGGCCACGTCTTCCCGAAGACGTCGATCCAGATCTTTCCGAGTTCCTTCAAGTGCGCTCTGTAGGCCGGAACGTCCGTCGTCATGACCGTGAGTGAGACGAGCCGGGTGGCGTCCGCTCCACAAGCGGCGAGCGTGGCCTTCAGGTTCTCCAAGGTGACCCGAAACTGGCCGACGAGATCGCCGGGGTGCCGCAACACGCGGTCGTGACTAAAAGCCACATGGCCCCCGAGGACGAGCAGTCGGGCGCCCGCCGGAACGACGATCGCGTCTTCGTAGCCGCGCGGAAGCGTGCGGCCGTCGACGCGTACGGGCGAGATCTCGAAGGGATTCATGGACGGATCGTAGCCGTCCCGCGGCGATCCTTCATCGGCTTCGTGCGAAGACGGCGTCGCGAAGACGCGCCGCGGCGCTTTCTCCCGAAAGCCATGCGCCCTGCGCATCGCCGCCTCCGAAGGCGTCGCCGGCGACCGCGAGCAGGGCGTCCGCATCAACCGGCGGGCGGAGGACGAGGGGATCGGCGACGGCACGGGCGAAGCGCCACCGATGGGCACGGAACCATGAAGGTGTTCGTGACGCGCCGAGGCGGCGTCCCCATGCTTCGACGAGTCGACCCGCGGATGTTTCCGGATCCGTGTCGAGCTCCGTCAGGGAATAGGTCGCCGTCCCATGCAGTACCCATATACCGGGAGTGCGACCACGGACCGCCGTCGCGATCGGCCCGTCGGAGAATTCGAAGACGTCGGCTTCCGGGTCGACCGCATCGTCGAACGTCGCCATCGCGGTGATGCACGGTGCGTACGCGACCGTGGACAGACGGTCGAACCACGCGTGCGCACGTCCGAGGAGGGCGGCGGCTTGCGGGGCCGGGGCCGTCAGCAGGAGTCCGTCGAACGGTCCCGCTTCGCCGCCGTCGTCGAATCGCAGGATCCATCGACCGTCGATGCGAACACAGGCCGTGACCGCGGACCCGCAACGCAGGGTGCGACCTTCGGCGAGATGCGCCGTCAAGGCGGCGTTCGCGGAGCGGGCGATGTAACGAGCGCCACGGCGATCGTCGGCGATCGAGCGTCCCTCCGACTCGACGCGGACGCGTCGACGTCCGTCGCGCTCGAGGACGCCTTCGTCGACGAGCGCGTCGCACCACGCGACGAATCGCGGGTGATGCGCATCGATGGACGGAGCGCCGTGATCGCAGAGCGCCCCTTCGGACCGCCGCGTCGCGAGACGCCCGCCCGCCACGCGACCTTTGTCGAACATGTGGACGTCGAATCCCGCGAGATCGAAGACGTCCGCGGCGCGAAGTCCCGCGAGTCCGGCACCGACGATCGCCACTTTGGCCGGTGCACGGACGAGAGGACGCCGCACATGACGGTTCAGGGCGGCGACGTCGATGCGACGGGCCATCGCGTCGGTGGGGCGCGAACGGACGGACCCGAGCACCGGAGTTTCGGGTGTGTGGGGCCGGTCGAAGAGGCCGAAGCCCCAACCGATGCCGCCGATCGAAGCGGGATCGCGTCCGTCCAAACTGAGCGCGTCGTTGATCGCGATCGCCGTCGCGTAGGCGTCGGCTCCGTCGGGACGCCACATCGGAATGGCCTTCACCCACGTCATGCGCAGGTTGTTGTGCAACTCGCCTTGACGGAGAAGGCTCGTGGCGCACGCGTCCCACAAGGCATCGCCCGTCGCGCCGCGTTCAAGGGCGCTTCGGGGAAAGACCTTCCGCGGATCCTTCGCATGTGCGTCGAAGGAGCGGCGCGCCCAAGACGGTAGATCTTCCCAACGCGCGTCGCCGGGGTTGTGATGGCACCAGTGCCATGCGAGTTCGCGCCACGTGAGGAGTTCGTCGATCCACTTGTCGGCTCCGTCGTTGCCGATGGCCGCGGCCCGCCGTGCGAGGCGCCACGGTGCGACGCAGCCGACATGCAGGTAGGCGGAGACGCGGCTGGTCGCGTCGGCGAGCGGATCGTTGCGATCGTCCGCATAGGCGGCCAGTTTGTCCGTCAGGAAGGCGTCGAAGCGTCGATAGCCCTCTTCGCTGCCGCCGCGCGTGTCCGGAATCGGTGGAATGCGATGATCGATGTCGCAGGACGCGACGAGGTCGGCGATGTCCGCGGTTTCGATCGGTGTCGGGATGTACGGGAGGTCTCCCGTCCACGGTGCGGGCGGCGTCGGTTCCGGCAGCGGTCGGGTCAGCGCCTGCAGCCAGTGCTGGCGTGCCGCGTCGCGAAACGCGAACGCTCGGTCGAAGGGTTTGTCGAAGGTGCCCATCGGACACAGGCACGAAGCGTCCACTTCGATCCACGGTGTCTTCGTTCGCTCCGCGGCGCGACGTGCGAAGGCTTCCGTCGGACCGATCGGGACACGCTCCGTGACGACGACCGCCGCCGCGTCGGCGAGAGCGACGAGGTGGTCCGGGCCGTCGGCCGCCGTTTCGAGATGGAACGCATGGCGGAATCCACGCTCCTTCGCCTCGATCGCCGCCGAACGGGCCGATTCCAACAGGAACGTGTGGAGGCGATCCGACGCATGGCGATAGTTCGCGTTCAGGCCCTGATGGACGAGGAGAGGCAGGTCGAATCGTCGGGCCAAAGCGCAGGCCGCGGCGAGCGCCGGGTTCTCGTGAAAGCGAAGCGCGTGATGCATCCAGTAGAGGACGAAACGACCGTTCGCATGCGGCTCGCGCACACCGCGCGCGAAAAGACGCTGCGGGTTCACCGAAGGCACGGCCTCCGTCATCCAAGGGGCGGGTCGCATGTCCCGAAGGTTAGCGGGATCCCTGCGAACTCGCGTCAGGCGCTCGATGTTTTTCCCGAGGTTCCGTTCAGGGAGATCAGAAGACAGGCGGCGGCCGCCGCCCCCATCCAGGGCAACGCCCATACGGAGGCGCCGCCCGGGTTACCCGCCGCCATCGGTGTGGAGGCGACGCCGAAGTTGTGGGCGATGCAGGTTCCGATCGCGATGCCCGCGACGCCCATGAAGGCGTCCGCATTTCCTTCGCCCGTCATGATGATTTGGCGAATGGGGCATCCTCCCGCGAGAACCCCGGTCCATCCGAGGATGAAGAGTGCGGCGGCGGATGCCGCCCAATCGGTGTGCGCGCCGAACTGACCCGTCATTCCGGGGTTCCATTTGCCGCCGGCGGCGAGCATGGCGCCGTACCCGGCGATCATCGCGGCGGCGGCGACGAGCATGCCGCGCTTTTGTCCGGTGACCTGTCGCGCGGCGGAGATGACGCAGAACCCCGTTGTCGACAAAAGAACACCCGCGACGAGTGAGACGCCGAGGGCCGCGGCCCAAGGAGCGCGCGCGGGTCCGAAGGTGTCGCCGGCCTTGGGTCCGAGGAGGATCCCGCCGAGGAAACACCCGAGAAGCCCGAGGGCGAGGACGGGAGCGACGAGACCGACGGCCCGCGGTGCCGGAGACGTCTTGCCGATGCTCCATCCTCGGCGTTCGAAGTACATTCCGACTTGAACGCCGAGAACGAGTGCGGGCATCGGTAGGAGCGCCGTCAAGTCGCCGCCGCCGAGACGCTGCATGAGTCGGAAGGGGCAGCCGAGGAAGACGAGCGCGGCGACGCCCATGAGCAGGCCGAGGAAAAAGCGCAGTCCGGCGTGACCGCCCGAGCGCGCGGTGAATCCGTTGCGTCGCCAGGAGACGAGCGCGGCGCCGAGCATGAGCCCCACCAGTTCGGGACGGAAGACCCAAGGCGCCTTCGCGGTGATGAAACCGAGGGTGCCGGAAACGTCGCGGAGAAAACAGGCCCCGCAGAGTCCCATGTTGGGCGGGTTCCCGAGCAGCACGATGAGTGCGGCGGCCGCACCGATCAGCGCCGCGAAAAGCCAACCGCGTCGCGTCCCCGCGACATCGTCGTCGTTGCGCAGAAGCATGCCGGCATCGTACCCGTGCCGCCGACCTAGAATGAACGCATGCGATTTCTTTGTCTTCTTCCGCTCGTCGCCGTCGCCGCGTTCGGTCAAGCCTTCGATGCGGCGGCGTCCGCCGCCGACGTCGCGACTCTCGTGAAAGGTGTGACGACGCTCCCGGTCCACGGTGTGCCCGGTCCGGTCTTGCCGTTGTCGTCCACGGCGTTTCCCGTCGTCACCGGCGGCAAGCCGAAGGAGCGGGCGGCTCTCGTCGCGGCGGCGCGCGTCGGCGAAGGCCGAGTCGTCGTCTTCGGCCACGGCGGCTACCTGAGTGCCGCCGACGCGTCGCGGACGATGGTGGTCAACGCGATGAAATGGGTGGTCGCGGGTCGCAAGGGACCCGTGGCCGTCGACGGATCGGCCGACTTGGTGCAGCGACTCGTCGCCGAAGGAATCGATGCGCGGCGGGTCAAGGCGTCGGTCATGCTCGCGGATCCGAAGGCGTGGTCGGCGCTCTTGGTCGATACGCACGCGATGCGCGACGAACATCTCGATCCTCTGCGCGAGCATCTCCGACAAGGGGGCGGTTTGGTCACCGCCGGGCTCGTGTGGGGGTGGATGCAGATTCGCCGAGAAGACGACCCCGCGAAACACCCGGGGAACAAACTTCTCGCGCCGATGGGATTGGCCTTCGGTGACGGCTATCTCGGTCCGCGTCGCGGCTCCGAGTTCGTCATCGACGGGAAGCCGGATCCTCTGACACATCCGCTCGCGGCGCTCGCCAAGTTGTCGCGACCCGTCGATGCGGCCGCCGATCGGAAAGCCGAGCAGGATCGCATGGCCGCGGCCGCCCACACGCTCGTGACCGCCGTGCGGACGGTCGCACCCGACGATCGTCTTCTGCGTCCCGCTCTCGAAGCGGAGCGCAAGCGGATGCCGCCCGCCGTTCCGACGGACGCGAAGCCTCTCGGATCGAAAGACGCGCTCGCTCGCGTTCTCCTTGCGATGGAACTCGACGCGTTGGCCTTGATGCCTCCCGAGAAGATGAAAGCGCATCCGGCCGCCGCCGATTTTCCGGGTGCGGTTCCCGAATCCGCTCCGCGCGTCGAGCGCGCCGTGACGGTGGACCTCGCGGTCGACGGATGGCATTCCACGGGGCTCTACGCTCCCCCCGGTGGGACCGTCACGGTGGAGGTCCCTCCGGGTACGCCGATCGGCGAACTCGGATGGCGGATCGGTTGTCATTCCGACGGTATTTGGGGTCACGATGCGTGGAAGCGCGCGCCGAAGGTCGACGCCTCCGGGCGTCTCGGCATCGGTGCGACGCCGATCGCGTCGCCGTTCGGCGGACTCGTCTACATCACCTCGGGGAGACGCGGGAAAGGATCCGCGACGATCACGATCCGCGGGGCCGTTCGTGCGCCGCTGTTCGTCGCGGGCAAGACGGATCTCGCCGCGTGGGAAGCGGAAGAGCGTTCGGCCCCCGGGCCTTGGGCGGAGATCGCGACGAAGAAGGTCGTGATCACCGTTCCGAGTTCCGTCGTGCGCGACCTCAAGGATCCCGATCGCGTCGCGGCTTTTTGGGACGCCGGTCTCGATGCGTGCGCCGACCTCGCGGCGATCTCTCGTGAACGCCCGCGCCCCGAACGCATGGTCGCCGACGTGCAGATCTCGGCGGGGTACATGCACTCCGGCTATCCGATTATGACGCATCTCGACGTCGCGCGCCGATTCGTGACGCCGAAAGAAATGCTCGACGATCCATCGACGGGATGGGGCTTTTTCCACGAACTCGGCCACAATCACCAAGAAGGCGCATGGACGTTCGAGGGCACGGGCGAAGTGACCAACAACCTCTTCACTCTGTACTGCCTCGAAACGGTGTGTGGCCTGAAGGACGGCGGCCACGACGCGATGGATGAAACGAAATCGCGGGAGCGGATGGCCGCGCACTTGGCGAAGGGCGCGCCGTACGAAGCATGGAAGAGCGACCCGTTCCTCGCGCTTTCGATGTACGTCCAGTTGCGCCGCGCGTTCGGATGGGAGCCGTTCAAGAAGGTATTCGCTTCCTATCGGGATCCCTCGGCCGGTCTCGCGCCACGGAACGACGACCAGAAGCGCGATCAGTGGATGGTGCGGTTTTCGAAGGTCGTGGAACGCGACCTCGGTCCGTTCTTCCGGCGGTGGGGCGTGCCCGTTTCGGCGGACGCCGAGAAACTGATCGGCCACCTTCCGCCGTGGATGCCGGAGTCGAGCGCCTCGCGGCCCGGCGGGTCTTGAAACACGCGCACCCGCGTCGAAAGGCGCGGGTGCGGGTTCGCCGTCGATGTTCGCTTACTTGGACTTCGGATCTTTGGAGAAATTCTTCATCCAGTCTTCGGACTCGGCCTTGAGTGCTTCGTAGATCGCCGGCGACGGTGGTTCGGTCAGTGCGACGCTGATCGCTTTGCTGACGCCGCGCGAGGCGTAGGCCTCCCACAAGGATTCCTTGCCCAGGAGAACCTTGGGATTCCCCGGACGGAACCCTTCGGAGAGAAGCTTCTGTTGCTGAGCGGGTTCAAGACAGAATTCCGCAAACGCCTGTGCAACTTTCTGTTGGGCGGGAGTGGATTTCCCGCCACCGAGGAGGCAGAGCGGATGGTCGCTCCAAACGTTGACCGCGGGATAACTCACCACGATCTCGCCGTTCCTATCCTCGAGGGCGGCGATTTGATCGATGATCGTGTCTTCGTAGCCGAAAACCCCGTCGTATTTCGAGGCGCCGAATTGCACCATGTCGCGGATCGTGATTTCGCCCGGTGTTTCCACGGATAGTGCGCGGGTGAGGCCGCGCCCCCAGGCGCGGAACGCGCCGTTTTCGACGTCGTGCGGTTCGAGGCGACCCATCT
>JAFMJN010000080.1 GCA_017853435.1 Planctomycetota bacterium
AGGGAGGCTAACAGCCGGGGCGTCCCCCTTCGACCCGATGGCTGCCCGGGAGTTCGACCCCTTCGAGAGCGAGCAATTTTCGCTTGTAGTCGAGCCCGCCGTCCGCACTGAACCCTCCGATCGCCCCTCCCGACGCCAAGACTCGGTGGCAAGGAACGAAGAGCGGAAACGGGTTGCGCGCCATCGCGCCTCCGACGGCGCGGGCGGCACCGGGACGCCCGGCGCGCCGCGCGAGTTCTCCGTAGGTCACGGTCGAACCACGCGGCACCGCACGGAGTTCGTCGTAGACCTTTTCGACGAAAGGCGTCAGTCCGGACACGGCGAAGAGGACGTCGACGTCGGCGGGATCGACGCCGGCGTCCCCGCGAAGGTACGTCTCGAGCGCATCGATCACCGGTTTCCACGTCGCGGACGGAACCACGGGGCGACGAGGTACGGCCACGTCCGCCAACGCGCGCCCGAGGGCATCGGGAGCCGAGGGAAGAACGACTTTCACGAGAGCGTCCCCCGCAAGCACCAACGCACCGCGCCCGCCGCGCCCGGTGTAAAAACACCATGCGTCGGGCGGGGTGAACGGTCGCGAGCGGAAACGGGTCGGTGCCATGCCCACATCATAGGACGCTTCCGGACTACGGGCGAGCGACGCGCCGCCGATGGCGGGAACATGAAGGACGTCGGAGCGCATGTGCTCGCGATAGGAATAGAAGCGCCGCCCCGCGATCACGAGATGATCGATCAACGGCAGCCCGAGCAAGTCGCCCGCACGCGCGAGACGATCCGTCACCACGTCGTCGTCGTCGCTCGGCTCCGGAACTCCACTCGGATGATTGTGGACCGCGATGACGGCCGCACCGTTGTGGATGAGTACGGGACGGAAGAACTCGCGCGGATGCACGAGACTCGCCGTGCGCACCCCCTGCGAGACCGTCGTCACCGCGACGAGTCGATGCCGTGCGTCGACCACCACGGCCATGAAGACTTCGTGAGGGAGATCCGCCAGTTGCGCCCCGAGGTGAGCGAACAACGCGGACGGCGTCACCGCCGACGCGCGAGGCGCCAACGGGGATTCCATCCGGCGCCGCGAGAGTTCGAACGCGGCGGCCAAGCGTTCGGCGGCCTCCGTATCGATCCCGAGGCGGAAGGCGAGTTCGGCTGGGTCCATGGACGCGGCGACGTCGAGCGACGTGTCGCCGAGGCGAATACGCGCACCGACCACGGAACTCACGACGTCGTCGGTCGGAACGCCGGTCATCGGCGCGAACGTGAAGGGTGTCATGCACCCGTTGAGACGCCGATGCCGACGCCCGCGTCCCGCGCGCGCCGAGAAATCCCGACGGACCGCCGCGACTACTTCGGGGTTTCCGCCTTGACCTTCGGAGACACCGTGTAGGAATGCGCGATCGTCGCATTCTTCCGGTCGGCGTTCTCGTCCTTCTGAAGCACCGCGCGCACGTAGTCGATCTTCGCTTCCTTCGGAGACACCGTCACGCGCAGATGCCCCGAGTTCGGGTACTTGACGCCGGTCTTGTAGGCGGCGGCGTTGAAGGCCGTGTACGTGTTGTCGGCCGGATTCGGCGTCGACTGATACACGATTCCGTCCTTCTCCTGCATGCAGTAGATGTGATCGTGCGCTTGAAAGAAGATGCTCACGCCGTTCTTCACCATCAGTTGATGGATCGGGAGTTCCCACGCGGGACGCTTCTCGGCGAATTGGTCGCGACCTCGGCGGTCCTTGCCGCCCCATTCGTACAGATCGGCCTGCTCGACGCCTCCGCGCCCCGTCCCGAGCACGTGATGGCAGAACACGAACTTGTAGGGCGCGTTCGACGCTTCGAGGGTCTTCTTGAACCACGCGTACTGAGCGTCTCCGATCGAGACTTCCCACAGGTCGCGCTGACGCCCGCCGCCGCGCGGGGCGTCGTCTCCTTTTTCGCGCCGCCCGGTCACTTCGTGATCCACGGGGACCTTCGAATGCCAGTAGGCGTCGAGAACGACGAAGAGCGCGTCTCCCCACGTCCACGCGTAATAGTCGCGAAGGAGGCCGACGTGTTCGACGACTTCCGGATCTCCCGTGTAGAAGTGGTCCGGCGCGGGAAGCGAGAAGAACTTCGTCCGAGTTCGGCCCGCGATGGCCGCGATGTTGTTCGGAGTTCCGTCGAGCATCCACCGTCCGGCCTGCTCGTGATTCCCGTTGACGAGGAAGATCGGAACGGTATGTCCGGCGACGGCGAGATAATTGCGCTGATCTTCGTAAATGCGCGCGACGGACGTCTCGTTCACCTGATTGCGCTCGATCAAGCGATCGACGCTGAAATCGTCACCGAGGGCGATGTAAAAATCGGGATTGCCGGCCGCGACTTGACCGAGGGTCTCCCGGTAGAGGCCCGCGTTGAACATCTTGCCCGCGCGTTCGGGATGCGAGTCGCCCTGCACGCCGAACGTGAACGTCGATCCCTTCGCCCGCTGGGTCATGAATTCCGACACCGCGGAGGCCGTCGATTCGCCGTTGCCCGCCGACGTCCAACGCACGCGATAGTGGGTCGCGGCATTCGGGACGAGGTCGAGGAGTTCGACTTCCGCGGGGGCTCCGGGTTCGAGATCGACGGCCGCCGACTTCTTGTCCAACGCCGTCGGCGACTTGCCGTATTCCACCTGCGCGCGGACGCGCCGATTCGACGTCAAGTTGACGGCCACGGAGCGATCCGTCGGGCGACCGAGCACCGCGGAGACGGTCGGAGCCCGACTCGTCGAAGGTCGGGACTCCTGAGCCGACAGCGACTTCACGAAAGGCGTCGGAACGAATCCGAGGACCGGGAGGGTCAGGAGGAAAGCTCGGAGCATCGTGGATAAGCGCATGGGGGAAGTCCGCCAGCGGGTCGGCGGGCGTTCTTTCAACGCGCGGGAGCCCCGGCGCTTTCGGCAGCCACCGGAATCCGGGCCCAAGCCCGGCGTATACACTCCGAGAGCCCCACGATGCGCCGACTCTTCGCCCTCGCCACTCTCCTAGCCGTCGCCCTGATCACGCCGCCTTCGACGGCGCAAGGCGAAGCGGAGCCGAACCCGTGGATGCCCGCGGAAAAGCGCGCTCCCGGCTTGTCCCGTCGGGTCTTCGCGTCGAAAGCCGCCGGAACGGAGGTCGGCTTTCACCTTTGGCTGCCTCCGGCCTACGCCCGCGAGAAAGACCGACGATTCCCCGTGCTCTACTGGCTCCACGGGTCGGGAGGCGGCATCGACGGCGTGCCCCAACTCGCGCGCCGGTTCGACGCCGCCGTCCGCGAGGGAAAGATCCCCGACCTCATCGTCGTGTTTCCGTGGGGACTTCCCGAAGGCATGTGGCTCGACGCGCGCAACGGTGGGCCGCCGGTGGAATCGGTCGTCATCGGCGAACTGCTTCCGCTCGTCGACCGCGAATGGCGCACCATCGCCGCTCCGAGGGGGCGCATCTTGGAGGGATTCAGCATGGGCGGCTACGGAGCGGGTCACCTTGGCTTCCGCCATCCCCACCTTTTCGGAGCGGTGTCGATGCTCGCCGGAGGTCCGCTCCATCCGGATTTCGAAACCCGACGCACGGGCCCCGTCGGTCGCGACGCGCTTCTGAAACGGGTCTACGGCGGAGACATGAAGGTGTTCCGGGCCTACAGTCCGTGGCATCTCGCGGACCCGTGGGCCGACTCGATCCGCACGCGTCCCCTCCGCATCGTCGTCGGAGCCCGCGACGAAACCGCCGACTATTCGCGCCTGCTGCACGAACGCCTCGACACCCTGCGGATTCCCCACGGCTACACCGAAGTCCCCGGCGTCGGACACCAACCGCTCGCCCTGCTCGAAGCGCTCGGCGACGCGTTCTGGAAGTTCCACCGAGATTTCCTCGGACGTCCCGTCCCCGCTCCCCCCGCCGTCGATGCCTCTCTGCTCGACGCGGCCGCGCCCCTCGGATCGACGCGCCCGCTCGGCGTCGTCGCCGTCGGTCCGTCCGGGACGACCGCGATCGCGAGCACGACCGACGTTTCCCCGCGCGATCTCGAAGCGGCACGCGTCGTCCTCCCGGGTCGCGTCGTCGTCGACGCGGTCGTCGCGCGCTTGGTCAACGCGAACCGCGTGCCTTCGAAGGACTCGGCATCCCGTCCCGCCAAGCCGACGACCGTCGCGGCCGTCGAAGCGGCGACGGGACTCCCCTTCCCCATCGTCGTGCGCCGAGAACTCGCGGGGCCCCTCGACATGAACACCGTCGTCGTCGAGGCCGACGGCTCCGTCACGTGTTCACTCGACGACTTCGCGCGTCTCGTCGCCTCGGCCCTTCGCGCGCGCTCCGGCGATTCCGGATTGTTGCCGCGCGCCGACTGGGATCGTGTATTCGCCACGCAGACGTTCACGACCTCGATCGCGACGCGCCCGACGTCGGGGACCGAGCCCGGCCGCACCGAATCGCTCACTCTTCGATTCGACGACGCCGCGCGCCGTGCGCTCCTCGCGATCACCGCCGCGACCGTGAAGTAGACATTCGCCGTCGACCGCACGACGGGCGCCTCCTCGGCGGGGCGACGGAACGAACGACGACGATCGACACGCCATCCCGTCCGTGGACAGGACGTTTTTCGGGGTTTCTAATCGCGCGACCGACGCCGTCCGCGTCGGCGAGCCGCACCATGACCCAAGACCGTCGATCCTTCCTCAAGACCACCACGCTCGCAGGAGCCGCCCTCGCCGTCGCCGGATGCGCCGATCGGCCGGCCGCGGCGTCATCGTCCCCCGTCTTCGCCGCCGCTCCTCTTTCGGGCGTCCGTTGGGGCTTCATCGGGGTCGGAGCCCGCGGCTCCGGACACGTCGACACGATGCTCATGCTCGAAGGGGCGACGGTCACCGCGATCTGCGACACGCACGCGCCGTCGCTCAAGGCGGCCGTCGACAACGCCGCGAAGAAGTCGGGCAGAACTCCGCAGGCATGGGGCGCCGACGGCGATGCGAACGCGTGGAAATCGATGCTGGCATCTTCGGAAATCGATGCGGTGGTGATTTCGACGCCTTGGGAGTTGCACACTCCGATGGCGGTCGCCGCCATGAAGGCGGGCAAGCACGCGTTCGTCGAAGTTCCCGCGGCACTGACCCTCGAAGAGTGCTGGGAACTCGTCGACGTCTCGGAGTCCACGGGTCGCCACTGCATGATGCTCGAGAACGTGAATTACGGCCGCGAAGAGCTCATGTTGCTCAACATGGTCCGCAAAGGCGTGCTCGGTGAACTCCTTCACGGCGAGGCGGCGTACATCCACGACCTGCGCGGTCAGATGTTCGAAGTGGATCACGGAACGGGATCGTGGCGCACGCCGCACTACGCGACCGATCAGGGGAATCTCTATCCCACCCACGGCCTCGGCCCCGTCGCCCACTACATGGACGTGAATCGCGGCGACGCGTTCGATCACCTCGTCGCGATGTCGACTCCGGCTCGCGGACGCGCCTTGTTCGCGAAGGCGAACTTTCCGCCCGATCACAAATGGAACGCGATCCGCGAATGGAAGTGCGGCGACCTGTCGACGTCGCTCGTCAAACTCGCATCCGGTCGCACCATCATGGTTCAGTGGGACGAGACCTCACCGCGTCCCTACAGCCGCCACAACTACCTCCAAGGAACCAAGGGCGCGTTCGGCGGCTTCCCGAATCGCATCGCGCTCGACGTCCCCGCCGAAGAATTGCCCGCCGGTGTCCGTGCAAAGATGAAGCCGGACGCGAAGCGTTCGAATTCGCACGGCTGGGATATGGACATGAAGCCGTGGTTCGAAGCCTACGACCACCCGATGTGGAAGAAGGTCGGTGAAGTGGCGGCGAAGCACGGGGGCCACGGAGGCATGGATTTCGTCATGCTTTGGCGCGTCCAGCAGTGCCTCATGAAAGGCAAGCCTCTCGACCAATCGGTCTACGACGCGGCGGCGTGGAGCGCGGTGACGCCGCTTTCCCGTGCCTCCGCCGAACAGGGCTCGGCGCCGCAGAAGTTCCCCGACTTCACGCGCGGTCGGTGGCGGACGACACCGCCGCTCGTGATCGAAGCGGATTAGCGGCGGGTTTGGCTCCCCCGCGGCGGGGGCGTTAGGGTCTTCCATGACGACGCCCCCCCAAATGCCGGCCATCCGGGTCGCGATGATGCCGAAGGACACGAACGCCCACGGCACCATCTTCGGTGGCGTGATCCTGTCGTACATCGACCAAGCGGGGGCGTTCGCCGCGCGCGCCTTCGGTGCCCCGAAAGTCGTCACGGTTTCGATGAAGGAAGTGCAGTTCCGCCAGCCGGTGTACGTCGGCGACATCGTTTCCTTCTACACGGACGTCGAACGACTCGGGAACACGTCGATCACGGTGCGCGTCACGGTGCGCGCCGAGCGCTACCGGTCTCCCGGCAGCGACGTTCTCGTCACGGATGCCGAAGTCGTCTACGTCGGCGTCGACGAGAACTTCAACAAAGTTCCGATCCGTCGCCCCGCCGATCCGGCATGACCCCGGTCATCGGTGCCGCCGCGGCGCTCGGGTCCGCCGCCATCTGGTCCGTGTCGTCGACGTTGCTGACGCAGTCGGTCCGCGCGTTCGGCAGCCGTCAGATCAATATCTTCAAGTCGACGGTGGCGGGCGTCCTGTTCCTACTCACGGTCGTCCTCGCATTCGGCGGCGGACCGCCGACGCTCGGCGGCGCGTCGACGGCTTGGTTCGCCGTTTCTGGAGTCATCGGACTCGCGATCGGCGACACCTGCTACCTCGGAAGCCTGCGGCACCTCGGGCCGACCACGGCACTCGTTCTTTATCAGACATCGTCGCTGTTCACGATGGCGTTGGGATTCGCGGCGCTCGACGAACGACCGAGCATCGGAAACCTCGCGGGCGCCCTGCTCGTCGCGGGCGGCGTGTCGCTCGCCACGTGGTCGCGTTCCAAGGGACCGATTTCGCGCCCGCGCGGCGCCACGGTGCGCGGGATGGCGTTCGACCCTTCGACGTTCGAACGCCGCGACGTCAAAACCGGAATCCTGCTCGGTCTCGGCTCGGCGGCGAGCCAAGCGGTCGGTGTCGTTCTGAATCGACGCGCGTTCGAACTTCTCGACGCGGCCGCTCCCGCCCTACGGACGGCGGAAGGCGTCGCGGCTCTCGAACGCCCCATGTTCGCCGCGATGCTGCGGCTCCTCGCGGCTACCGCGGCGATGCTGCTTCTCGCGGTCGTCCGACGCCAACCCCTCGACGACACCGCGGCTCTGCGTTCCCGCGAAGGTTGGCGACTCACGCTCATTCCGACGGTCCTCGGCACCTACCTCGGCATCCTCGGCATGCAGGTCGCGGTCGGCTCCCTCCCCGCGGGTATCGCCGCCACCCTCCTCGCGACGCCGCCGATCTTCTCGATTCCCGTCGCGTGGTTCATGCTCGGTGAGCGTCCGACGGCAACCACCGTCGTCGGAACGGTCGTGGCGACGGGCGGCGTCTTCCTCGTCTCGACCTAGTCGACGGCGCCGAAACCGCCGCCTCCCGGGGTTTCGACCGTCAGTACATCGCCGGTTCCCGCTTCGAACGTGACCATTCCGGGCAAGAGCTCGACGCGTCCGTCGGCGCGTCGCACCCACTGGCGTCCGGCAAGGCCCGCTTCCCCGCCGTCGACGCCTTCGGGACCCGCGGTGCGGCGCTGCGAAAGAATCGAAACGGTCACGGGCGCCAAGAATTCGTAGACGCGGACGAGCCCATCGCCCCCGCGGTGACGCCCGCGCCCCCCGGATTCCCCGCGCAGCGCGAAGCGTCGAAGACGCACGGCGTGACGCATCTCGAGCGTCTCGGGGTCCGTGATGCGCGTGTTGGTCATGTGAACCTGCACGCCCGAGGCCCCGTCGGCGTCACGGGTGGCCCCCGATCCCCCACCGATCGTTTCGTAGTGCGAACCACCGGCATGGCCGAAGGTCACGTTGTTCATCGTGCCCTGGCTCTGAGCCCCGATTCCCAACGCGGACACGAGCACGTCCACGACACGTTGAGAAGTTTCGACGTTTCCGGCGACGACCGCCGGGCAACGTGCGGGGTCCGGATCGAACGTCGGATTCAACAACCCGGGCGGCACGTCCAAATCGACGGCCTCGAGAAAGCCCTCGTTCAGCGGCAAGGGTTCGTCGACGAGAAGCCGCAACGCGTAGAGCACGCAGGCGCGCGTGACGGCGGGCGTCGCGTTGAGACTTCCCGGGTGCGTCGCCGAGGTCCCGGCGAAGGAGACACGCGGCCGACCGTTCGCGGCGTCGACGGAAACGGCGATGCGCGTTCCGTCGTCCAAGGTTCCCTCCGCACGCCGAGGCGCGGGCCCGAGACGCGCGAGCGCTTCTTCGACCACCGTGCGCGCATGCGATCGCAGCGCGTCCATGGCGTCGAGGACCGCCTCCCTCCCGTGACGATCGATCAAGGCGAGGATGCGGTCGGAACCGCGACGATTGGCGGCGAGTTGCGCACCGAGATCCGCGAGATTGTCGTCGGGAGCGCGCGACGGGAACGGCGCGTTGCGCAAGGCCGCGGCGACGGCGTCGAACGACGTCGCGCCTCTTTCCGCGATCCGTATCGGCGACAACGCCACGCCCTCTTCCGCCAACGATCGCGCCGCGGGCGGCATGGATCCGGGAACGATGCCGCCGAGTTCGGCGTGGTGCGCGCGACTCCCGATCCATGCGACGAGCCGCTCCGACGCGTCGAAGACGGGAGTCATCACGGTGACGTCGGGGAGATGCGAACCGCCGAACGCGGGATGATTGACCACGAAGGCGTCGCCGGGTCGCGGGGCGGCGGTCTCGAGGAGTGCTTGCGCACACAACCCCATCGCTCCGAGGTGAACCGGGATGTGCGGAGCATTCACGACCAGACGGCCGCGCGCATCGAGGACCGCGCACGAGAAGTCGAGCCGTTCCTTGATGTTCGTGGACACCGCGGCGCGCCGCAGAACTTCGCCCATCTCGAGAGCGATCGACCGGAAGCGATGCGAGAACAATTCCCAAGCGACGGCGACCGCGGGGCTCGTACCGACCTCGGGGCGGACATGGTCGAGGACGAGCGCTCCCGACGGATCGACGGTCAAGTCCCACGCGGGCGCGACGAGCGTCGTTCCGTGGGGTTCGACGACGAGACACGGCCCCGAGACGCAGGTCCCGGGACTCAACGTGTCACGCTCGAAGACCGGAGTCTCGAACCAGCGTCCGTCGAAGCGGACGCGTCGCCGATCCACCGTCGCGGCGGACGCGGGGCGCACGACCATCGCATCGGGAATGTCCGTCGGGGCCGTCGTCGTTCGCACGCGAAAGGCGACGATCTCGGCGGCGCGGTCCGGAGGAAGAAATCCGTAGGTGCGTCGATGGGCCTCCGCGAACGCGGACGCGAGATCCGCCCCGCGTGTCCACGGAACGTCGAGTGCGGAATCCTGTCCGCGCAAACGCACTTCCAAAACGACATCGACCGACGTCGTCGCGGGATCGCCCTCGATCGACGCCACGAGTTCCGCGACGACGCGTTCGATGCGGTCGCCGAGCGCCTCCGTCGATCCCGCGAGCGATGCTTCGAACGACACGCGCTTCAGGGCGCCGCGACCGTGCTCGAGGGCACCGACCGCCGAAAGGAGACCTTGGTCCCTCGGAACGACGACGCGGTTCATGCCGAGTCTTGAAGCCACCGCACACGCGTGCAGACCTCCGGCACCTCCGAAGGCGAGCAACGCGTGATCCTTCGGATCGAATCCGCGACGGACGCTGACTTCGCGAACGGCTTCCGCCATGCGTTCGTCGGCGATCGCGAGAAAGCCTTCCAATAGTTCGTGGGCGTCGAGTCCGCCCGCGACCTTCGGCAGAAGCTCGCCGAGGCGCTCCTCGGCGGGACGTGCATCGACCGCGATCCCGAATCGGGACTCCGGAATACGACCGAGAAGAAGGTTGCAGTCGGTGATGGTGAGCGGCCCACCCGCGCCGTAGCAGGCGGGTCCGGGATGCGCGCCGGCGCTTCGCGGCCCGACACGCGGGATGCCGCGTTCCACGTCGCAGATCGACCCGCCGCCGGCGGCGACGCTTACGACCGCCACGGCGGGCGCCGCGATCCGCACCCCGCCGACGGTATGTACGGGATCCACGTCGACGGCCCCGTCGATACGGGCGACGTCCGTCGACGTCCCTCCCATGTCGAACGCGAGAACGCGACCGCAACGCGCACGCGCGGCGGCACGCGCCGCTCCCGCCGCTCCACCCGCAGGTCCCGAAAGGAGCGCCGCGCTCGGAGGAAACGCCTCGAGCGGAACGAGCATCCCCGACGACGTCATGTAGAGAATGTCGGTTCTCGGAAGACTCCGCGCGACTTGTCGACAATAGTCCGTCAACGCGGGACCGAGACGCGCGTCGAGCACCGTCGTCTCCGCCCGCGCGAGCAACCCCGGATGCGGAGCGGCGGCGGAGCCCGTCACGACGGACGCGATGCCGACGCCGCGCAGAACGTCCGCCACGCGCGCTTCGAGATCCGGACGTTTCCAACCGTGAAGCAGCGTGACCGCCGCGTGACGGAATCCTTCCGCGACCGCTGTGCGGGCGCGTGTTTCGAAGACGTCCGCGTCGAAGGGAACGATCTCCGTCCCGTCGGCGGCGAGACGTCCGGGGATTTCCAATACCCGATCCGCGAGCGGCGCGGGCTTGCGCACGACGCGCGCGAAAAGGTCGGGACGCGATTGGTCGCCGATCGAAAGGAGATCGGCGAAGCCTTCGGTCACGCACCAAACGGTCGGGGCTCCGCCGCGCTCGAGCAATGCGTTCGTCCCGCGGGTCGTCGCGAGTCGCAACGACGACGGCGGCACCGTGCCGCCGACGGGGGTCTCCGTCAGAAGGCGCGCGGCGA
>JAFMJN010000081.1 GCA_017853435.1 Planctomycetota bacterium
GCTCCCGAACGATGCGCGCGGTTTCGAGACCCGACATCTGTTGCGTGAGGTCCTTCTCTTCCTGATTAATGCGCGTGCCTTCGGCCGACGCCTTGTCCTCGTCCATGTCGGCGAGGGCGGCGCGGCGCGTCGGGAGGAGGTTCAACTTCTCGTCGACCTTCTCCTTCTTCACGCGGATGTCCATGAGGTCCTTGCGCACGAGGGCGAATTCTTCCGACTCGGCGTCGTAGCCCTCGTAGCGGTGGCAGCCCCAGCAGCCGCGCCAGTTGTAGAGTTCGCGGCCCTTGTTGAAGGTGTCGGCGCCGTGAAGGGTGATGTCCTTCGTGTGGCACTGCACGCAGCCCGCTTCCATGTTTTCGCGGTGGTAGAGCGGCCAGAGCCAGTGCTTGTAGCGGCCGTGGGCCTTGTCCGTCGACACGAGCGCGATGCCGTTGCCGTTGTGGCACGGCGAGCAGCCGAACTTCTCCGGGTCGTGGACTTGGAGGAGTTCTGGACGCGGGTGGCTCGTGAACGCGGGGTTGCCGATGTCGTCCGCCTTGATTTCGAGCGGCTTGCGGATGCCCAAGTGGCAGGACTCGCAGCGGTCGACGAGTTCACCCATCTCCTTGACGAAGATCTGCTTGACGCCGGTCGTGAAGGTGGCGATCTCGTTGCGGAGACCGTCGAGCTTCGCCGCCGAAAGCGTCGAGCCCATGTTCTTCTCGAAGTAGGCGTCGCGGGTGCGACGGGTGGCCGACACCGGGCCGAGCAGCGTGCCCTTCTCGCCCGAGATGCGACCCTGCTCGGCCTTCAAGCCGAGGTAGGTATCGATCAATGTCGTGGTCGTGTAGTCCTTCGTTTCGACGCCGCCCGGAAGCTCGAGCTTCACGGTGATCGGCTTTTCGCGGAAGGCCGCGAGTTGGGCACGAAGCTTGTTCTTGTCGTCCTCGTCGTGGGCGTTCTCGATCTTGTTGACGAACTCGTCGATCCGGCCCTTGCGGTCGCGGAAGCCGAAGTCCATCGAGGCGAGCATCGCGACGATGTCCGCCGAACGCTTGTCGAGTTCCCCGAGCCGCGCCGCGGCCGCGGCTTCGGCGTCGACCACGGCCTTGTCGAGCGCCTTGTAGGCGTCCGAGCCGCGGATGAGCGCTTCCTTCTCTTCGGCGACCGGAGTCACCTTGTCGAGGTGCGCGGAGAACTTCTCGATCCACTCGCGTTGCATCGCTTCGTACGGACGCTTGTGGACGAATTCGTCGTACAAGGCGCCGAACGTCGCGAGCATGAGGAGAGCGGTCGCCACGAAGATGGGTCGCGAAAGCGACTTCGTGCGGATCGGGTCGGGTGGGAGGGGCTGATTCTCAGCCATGATTCATCGACTCCTGTGGGGCCTTCTTCGTTGCGCTCAGATGTTGAACCACGGCGTCACCATGACGTACTTCACGGTGAAACCGAGACGGAGCAGCATCTTGATGGGGAGACCAAACATCATCACGGTGAGCGCGATGGTGGTGGCGTACTGGGCGACGTTTTGTTTCTTCACCATTTCCGGAGCGAACTTGCGGAAAAGGCGATCGCAGGCGAATCCGCCCACGGCGAAGTAGGCGCCGATGACGGTGGCGCCGAAGCCGGCGGCCTTCATAACTTCCGAGTCCTTGATGCCGAAGAACTCGTGAAGGTTGCGGTTGAGCTCGTGGACGATGCGGTGGTGGTCCCACGTTTCGCCCGGCCAGAACCACATCCAGCCCGGTCCGCGGATGAACGTGCCGACGACGATCAGCACGAGCCACAGGACGAGGAAGCCGATGAAGAACATCCAGATCGAGAACTTGCGCTGCTTGTAGGTGTAGTACCCGTTGCCGCGCGGATTCACGTCGATGTAGGGGATGGCCATGAGGCCGCCGAGGATGATGCCCGGCAGCACGACGCCCGCGATCCACGGGTCGAAGTACACGAGCATTTCCTGCAACCCGAGGAAGTACCACGGGGCCTTCGACGGATTCATCGTGAGGTTGGGATTCGCCGGCTCTTCGAGCGGTGCGTCGAGGAAGATCGACCACACGACCAGGATCAACGTGACGATGATCGCGGCGAGGAATTCGATCTTGAGGAGGTAGGGCCACACGTGAACCGTCGAGTCCCAGCCCTTGACCCACGGTTGGGTCTTGCGGTGGTGGGTCTTCGCAAGTTCGGGGTCGGCTTCGAGCTTCTCGATGAGGCGGTCGTTCGCGAACGACTGCTTCAAGCCGTACCACGTGTAGAAGGGCATGAGGAAGAGCATGATCACGATCGGCACGTTGTCCGGTGCCGTCGTGATGGTCATGAGTTGATGCCAGTCCATGGTGTCTGTGCTCCTCTCAGGCCTTCTTCGCCACGGGTCCGCTGAGGTCCTGCTCGATCATGACGGGCGCGGGGCCCGAGATCGCGCCGTCCTTACGGATGCGCCAGAAGTGGACGATCATCAGCACCGAGGCGATGATCGGGATGGCGACGCAGTGCCAGATGTACGCGCGCAGGAGCGCGTTGGCGTCGACGATCGATCCGCCGAGAAGGGCGAAGCGCACGTCGTTGAACGCCGTGATGCCCATCTGCGGACCGAACGGACCTTCGCTGCCGAGGACCGGCGTCGCGCGCGCCATGTTCGTTCCGACCGTGACGGCCCAGAAGCCGAGCTGGTCGTCCGGCAGGAGGTAGCCGGTGAACGACAGGAGCATGGTGAAGAGGAGAAGCAGCACGCCGATGTTCCAGTTGAACTCGCGCGGCGGCTTGTAGCTGCCCGTGAGGAACACGCGGAACATGTGCAGCCACGTCGTGATGATCATCGAGTGGGCCGCCCAACGGTGCATGTTGCGGGTGAAGTTCCCGAACGGCACGTCGTGCATGATGTACATGATGTCCCGGTACGCCTGCCCCTTGCTCGGGTGGTAGTAGAACATCAACAGGACGCCCGTGATCGTCAACACGAGGAACAGGTAGAAGGTGATGCCTCCCATGCCCCACGTGTAGTTGTAGCGGACGGCGTCGCGGTTGATCTTCGCCGGGTGAAGGTGGAGGAAGACGTTCGAAAGAACGGCCAGCGAACGGTTGCGGGGCGTCTCGTCGAGCTTGTGCCGGAAGATGGACTTCCAGATTTGCCCTTCCTTGAGCTCCGCGACCGAAGGCAGCTTGAACTTCGGCTTGGTGGGTGTTTCAGCCATGGGTTGTCTCGGTTGCCCGCGGATCAGACCGCGAGATAGGCGCCGCCCGCGGGGCCGCCGTCGTTGAACTTGCCGACCTCGTAGAGCTTGAGCGTGTCGACGACGATGCGGCCGGAGGCGTCGAGGCGGACGTCGCAGCGGCGCATCGGCATCGGGGCGGGACCCGCGAAGTTCTTACCTTCGCTGTCGTACACCGACCCGTGACACGGGCACTTGAAGAGGCCTTCCGTGGAGAGCCAGTCGGGCGTGCAGCCGAGGTGGGTGCACACCGCGAGGATCACGAAGAGACCCTGCGAGTTGCGGCACACCCAGATGCGCTGCGTGGACTGGAACTTCGTGTCGACGCCGAAGCCGTAGTCGCTCGGGTAGCCGATGGTGAAGGACGTCCGCGGCTCGAAGAGGGAGCGCGGGAAGAAGAAGCGACCGAAGGCGACCGCTCCGAGCGTCAGCATGCCCGCCACGCCGTGCCACACGAAGTCGCGTCGGCGCGATAGGACGGCCGGGTCCTCGACCTTCACGGGCTCCGCCGAGACGCCCGACTTGGGCGGCTGAGGTTTGAGGGCTGCGGGATTTACGGGATTTGCGGGTGCTGCGGGAGCGGCCGGAGCCGGCTTGGGGGCCGCCGGAGCCGGAGTCGCCGCCGCGGGAGCCGCCGGAGCGGCGGGTGCCGCAGGAGGCTTCGGCATGCCACCGGCCGGTGCCGCGGGCATCGCCGGGGCGGGCGGGGGCGGCGGCATTCCGGGTGCCGCGGGCGTCGGGGGTTTCGGCATGCCGGCCGCCGCGGGCGGCGTCGGCATTGCGGGCATCGGCGGCTTGGGCATCGCCGGCCGATTCGGATCCGGATTCTTCTCGTCAGCCATCGTCAACTCCGGGCTTCGAAGGTCTGCAGTTCCTTCGAGGTGGATCGTGCTGCGATCCTGCGGTGAAATGCGTCGAGTCCTTCGTGCATGCGTGCGGTCAAGTCGCACGCGACGGTGTCCCGTCGCGGAAAGTTCACGCCTCGCATGCGTCGCCGAACTCGCGAGAGAGCGCGCGCGGCCCTCTTCGACGCGTCGTGAATGCTAAGAGGAACGGCACGCGCATCAAGCCTTCGAGACGGAATCTCTCTCGACGCTTTTCGTGCTTCCGCACCCGTAAAAAAACGCTCATCCGCGAACGATGCGACGAGTCGGTCATTCCGCGCAACTCGCTCGCGTCGACGCACAAAAAACGCGCGAAGTTGGGGACCGCGAGGTGTTGAAGTCCGCGAGACGGGTTGGCATCGTGACGAGGATTCCGCGAGCCCCCGGGCGCACCGGGCGTCGACTCGCGCTCCTGAGGATGAAACCCGTGAAGAAGATCGTCTGCGTCGCTCTCGTGGCCCTTCTCTCCGTCGTCGTCGGCTGTGGCGACGGCGGCAAGACCGAAACCCGCAAGCCGCCGGCTCGCTCCGGCGCTTCCAACACGTCGGCCGCCGCCGAAGCGGCTCCGTCCGCGTCGTCGGCCGAAGTCACCCTCGACCCCGCCACCGCCGGCACCATCACGGTGACCTGCAAGGTCAAGGGCACTCCGCCGAAGATGAAGACCATCGACATGTCGAAGGACGGCGTGTGCGTCGGCCTCCACACGGCCCCGGTCCTCGAGGACTCGGTCGTGGTCGGCGAGGGCGGCTCGCTCGCGAACGTCATCGTCTACATCAAGGACATCAACATCAAGACGCCGGTCCCGGCCGAGCCCGTCGTGCTCGACCAAAAGGGTTGCGTCTACGTTCCGCACGTCATCACGATGCGCGCGGGCCAAAAGTTCGTGATCAAGAATTCGGATGCGACGTCGCACAACGTTCACCTCTTCTCCAAGGCCAACGGCACGTGGAACCAGACGATGAACGGCGTCGGCGAGTTGACCGACAAGCAGCTCTCGAACCCGGAATCGCAGTTCGAGTTCCGCTGCGACGTCCACCCGTGGATGAAGGCCGTGGCCGGCACGTTCAAGCACGACTACCACACGGTGTCGGGCACGAACGGCGCGGCGACGCTCAAGTCCGTGCCGCCCGGCGAATGGACCGTCGTCGCTTCGCACGAGCGTTTCGGCAAGAAGGAAATGAAGGTGAAGGTCGACGCCAAGGGCGCGGCCACCGCCTCCGTCGAATTCTCCGACGAGTGATGTTTCCGGCGGTCGGCCGCGCGTAGGCGCGGCCGACGCGCGTCCGACTTCGAAGTTCCCCGAAACCGGAAGACAAGTGATGTCGAGATTCCCGAAGGTTGGCGTTCTCGCCGCGTGGTTCCTCGCGGCCGCGGGCGTAGTGGCTCAGGATCCCCGGCTGCCCGCCCCGAAGGACGGCTCCTCGTATTGGCTGCCGCCGCGCTTCTCCGAAGCGTACGTGCCGCTCGAAATCGACGGGCTGTGGAACAACATCATGGTGGTCGTGACGATCACGTCCATCGTGGTGTACGGCATCTTCCTCTGGTGCATGGTCGCCTACAGGAAGAAGGAAGGGCAGAAGGCCCTCTTCACCCACGGCAACCACACGCTGGAAATCGTGTGGACCATCGTCCCCGCCGGCATTCTCGTGTGGCTCGCGTTCGCGCAGATGCCCGCCTGGCGTCAGATGAAGGTGCCGCAGGATTTCCCCACCGACAAGAATCAACTGCGACTCGAGATCTTCGCGCAGCAATTCGCGTGGAACTTCCGCTTGCCCGGCAACGACGGCAAGTTTGAATCCTTCCTTTCGGACAAGGCTCGCGCCGACGCCAAGAAGTGGCTCAAGGAGAACACGGAAGGCGGGATCGACGATCCCTCCGATCCGTCGGCTCCGGGGCGCATCTTCGAAGACGCGATCCCGACGATGCCCAAGCTGCGCGACTCCGGCAAGTATTGGGACAACGCCGACGACGACGACATCCTGAGCGCGGGCTCTCTCGTGGTTCCGGCCAATCGCGTCGTGCGTGCGGACATGCGCTCGGTGGACGTCATCCACGCTTTCTACATCCCTTCGGCGCGCTTCAAGCAGGACGCCGTCCCGGGTAAGCCGATGGACATCCACTTCACGATGAGCCGCGTCACGCACAAGCTCGACGAGAAGGATCCGACCAAACTCGTCGCCCTCTACTACGACGACGTGTGGGTCGACGGTGTGAAGCAAGAGGGTCAGCGTCGCGACTTCGTTCTCGAAATCGCGTGCGCGGAACTCTGCGGCGGTAATCACACGAAGATGGGCGCGAAGCTCTTCGTGCTTTCCGAGTCGGACTGGGACAAGTGGAACCAGGCGATGTCGGCGAAGGCCGCGGGCGAAAACGACCGCAAGAACGATCAGAACGTGTGGCGTCTCTGGAACAATCAGGACAAGGTCCGCCCGTGGGAGAGGATGCTCCCGCCGGTTCCGAAATACCCCGGCGAGTGAGCTGAGGCACAACCATGCTGCTCCAATCAGGCCACGACACCCATCACAAGCAGAGCTTCTTCTCGACGTACGTGTGGTCCGAAGACCACAAGATGATCGGGAAGCAGTTCATGTTCACCGCTCTCCTCATGTACGCCGTCGGCGGGCTTCTCGCCCTCGGTGTGCGCGGTCAACTCGGTTGGCCGGAAACGGCGGGCAAGTTCATCAATCCGATCTTCGGATGGTCGGGCGACAAGGTGCCGGGTGAGGGCTACAACATGCTCTTCACCATGCACGCTTCGGTGATGATCTTCCTCGTCATCATCCCGATGCTGAACGGTGCGTTCGCCAACTACGTCGTGCCGCTTCAAATCGGCGCACGCGACATGGCGTTCCCGTTCCTCAACGCGCTCTCGTACTGGACGTACGTCCCGGCGATCCTCATCCTCGCGTCGTCCTTCTTCGTCGAAGGCGGTTCGGGGCAGGGTGGTTGGACGTCGTACCCGCCGCTCGCCGAAAAGCAGTGGACGCCCGGTACCGGACAGACGCTGTGGTTGATCGGCGCCTTCACGGCGGGTGCTTCGTCGATCATGGGCGCGGTGAACTACATCACCACGATCGTGAAGATGCGCGCTCCCGGCATGTCGTTCTTCCGGATGCCGATGACGACGTGGGCCATCTTCATCACCGCGATCCTTCAGTTGTTCTCGACGCCGGTCCTCGGTTCGGCGTTGCTCATGCAGACGACGGACCGCGTCTTCGGATCCAGCTTCTTCATCCCGGACGGACTCGCCGTGTCGGGCAACCCGGTGACGGGCATCGCGGGCGGCGGCCAGGTGTTGATGTGGCAGCACATCTTCTGGTTCTACTCGCACCCGGCCGTGTACATCATGATCCTGCCCGCCATGGGCATCGTGTCGGACGTCATGGCGTGCTTCGCACGTAAGCCGATCTTCGGCTACAAGCCGATGGTGTACTCGATCGGCGGTATCGCCGGTCTCGGCTTCGTCGTGTGGGGCCACCACATGTTCTCGTCGGGCATGAACCCGTTCCTCGGCATGACCTTCATGGTCTCGACGATGTTCATCGCCCTTCCTTCCGCCGTGAAGACGTTCAACTGGCTCGGCACGCTGTGGGGAGGTCAGATCACCTTCTCGTCGGCGATGCTCAACGCCTTGTCCTTCGTGACGATGTTCGTGATCGGCGGTCTCTCCGGCATCTTCTGCGCGGCGACCTCCGTCGACATGCACATCCACGACACGTACTTCATCGTGGGACACATCCACTACGTGCTCTTCGGCGGCACCACCTTCGGCATCTTCGCGGGCATCACCTACTGGTTCCCCAAGATGTTCGGTCGCTACATGAACGAGGGGCTCGGCAAGCTCCACTGGTTCATCACGTTCGTGGCGTTCAATTGCGTCTTCTTCCCGATGCACATCCTCGGGTCGCAGGGCATGATGCGCCGCGTCGCCGACCCCTACAACTACGAGTACCTGAAGCCGATGCTCGGCCTGAATCGCTTCATGTCGATTTCGGCTTTCGTGCTCGGTGCGGCTCAGATCATCTTCGTCTTCAACATGCTGTGGTCGATGAAGAAGGGCCGTAAGGTCGAGTCGGACAACCCGTGGAAGTCGAACTCGCTCGAGTGGCAGACGCCGACGCCTCCGCCGCACGGCAACTTCCCCGGTCCGGTTCCCACCGTCTATCGCGGACCCTACGAGTACTCGTCGCCGCAGGTTGCGGAGGACTACCTCCCGCAAACGACCAAGTTGCCGGGGGATTCCGCCTGAAGTCGTCCTTCCGCGTCCGACGCGGATGCTGACGCGAACGCCCCCGCTTTCCGCGGGGGCGTTTTCATTCCGGAGTTGAAGCGATGACCACGTCCGCACCGACCGCCGCGAGCCGCGCCTACCGAAGGTGGGGGAGATGGACGTGTTGGTCCGTGTTCCTCCTCTTCCTGTTCGGCGGCCTCGTGCGCGCAACCGGAAGCGGCATGGGCTGCCCCGATTGGCCGAAGTGCTACGGCGGCCTCGCGCCGCCGTTGTCGGAATCCGCGCTGCCTTCCGACTACCGCGAGGTGTTCGTCGCGAAACGACTTCTCAAAGTGGAGAAGTTTGCGGTCACGCTCGAGCGCTTCGGATTCTCCGAGAAGGCGCGTTACCTCCGCGAACATCCGATGATCGACATGCCCGAGCATTTCGACGCGGTGAAGGCGTGGATCGAATACGTGAATCGCCTGTTCGGCGTTCTCGCGGGGATCTTCGCGCTGCTCTTTCTCGGCGTCACGTTGCGCCACGCGGATCTGCGTCGGCATCTTCCGTGGGGATTGGTCGGATTCGCGTTTCTGCTGCTCAACGGTTGGCTCGGCAGCGTCGTCGTCGCGACCAACCTCATCCCCGGAATCGTCAGCCTGCACTTCCTTCTCGCGTTCCTTTGCTTGTTCGGCTACTTGAAGGCGTTGCACGCGGAGCGACCCTTCGCTTGGTGCGATCCGGCCCGACCGACCCCCACGCGGGTGTGGGTGCTTTTCGGCGTGACGTGGGTCGTCGTGACACTCGGAACGTGGGCTCGCGAATCGATCGAACATTTGCGCTTCGAAGGTCGGTTGTCGGGTCCGCCGCTCGACGTGGGAGCCCTCGGCGTTCCTTTCTTGTTGCACCGTTGGCTGCCCGCACTCATCTGCGCGGCGGCCGGAATCGCCTGGTGGCGATCGCGGAGCTGCGGACTTTCGCCGTCGCGCCCGTGGGTCGCCGTCGCCGTGGTGGCCCTTCTCCAGATCGGCCTCGGTGCGATCCACATTCTGCATCTCGTTCCCGTTTGGACACAGATCGCGCATGTGGTCTTGGGCAGCGGCCTTCTGACGCTCTTATTCGTATGGGCGCTCGGCGAAGGTGCGCGTGATCGGGGCACTCCGGGTTCGTGACGTCGTCGGTGCGATCCTCGTCGGGATCACGTATCGTGCGCCCATGCGTCGTTGGATCGGTCTCACCAAATACCGCCTGAATCTGCTCGTGCTCTTCGCCGTCGGGGGCGGATACGTCACCGCGAGCGGTCGCGAGGTGGATGCGGTCGGCGCGGCGTTCGCCGCGCTCGGTGCGGCCTTGTCGGCGTTCGGCGCCAGCGCGTTGAACATGGTGATGGAACGCGATTTCGACGCCCGCATGGATCGCACGCGCGATCGTCCGGTCGCGAGCGGTGAAGTCAGTCCGCGTGCCGCCGTCGTCTTCGGTGTGTCGTTGTTGCTCGCGGGGCTCGGGATCCTCGCGGCGAAGACCACGTGGACCGCGGCCGCCGTTTCCGCCGCGGTGGCGTTGATCTATCTCGGTCTCTACACGCCGTTGAAGCGGGTGACGACGCTGAACACTCTCGTCGGCGCGGTTCCCGGGGCGCTTCCGCCGGTGCTCGGTTGGGCGGCCGCGGGTGGTTCGCTGACGGCTCCCGCTCCGTGGGTCATGTTCGGGATCATCTTCTTTTGGCAGATCCCGCACTTTCTCGCGATCGCCACCGTCTATCGCGACGATTACGAGCGCGGGGGATTTCGAATGCTTCCGGCGGTCGATCCGACGCTCGGGCTTTGTGCGCGGCAAGTCGTTCTCAACACCGTCGCTCTGATTCTCGTGTCGATGGCCGTCGTCGCGCCCGCCGTCGGGCTGTGCGGCTCGCGATTCCTCGTCGTCGCCCTTGCGTCCGGGGCGGTCTTTCTCGCCTTCGCGATGCGCTTTGCATGGGTGCGGGATGTCGCGACGGCGAAGCGCCTCTTTTGGGCGTCGCTCGTCTATCTGCCCGTCGTTTGGGCATTTCTCGTGATCGACCGGATTCCGCGCGCCTGATCGCGACCCGCGGCGGGATTTCGGGTTGCTGACGGGCGTTTCGGGCCCGGGGCGGGGGATGCGCGGAGCGCGCGGCGGGTGCTACCGTTTCCCCGACGCGGCATCGCGCTCGCCGCGTCGCCACCCATGACAGATTCCTCGATTCCGTTCGCCCGCGACCCCGAGTCCGGCCCGCCGGTCTCCCGCGGACGCCTCGGTGCGCTTCTTTGGATCGCGTGCGAGACCATGGTCTTCGCCGGGCTTGTGGGCACCTTCATCCTCGCCCGCTTCAGTGCGCCGATGTGGCCCGCGCCCTACATGGACGGCGGCGTGCAGGTGCTCCCCAAGAAAGTCGGGCTACTCATTCCCGTCGTCAACGCCGTAGTGCTGACGCTGGCGACGCTCTACGCGATGCGTGCGTCGCGCGCGGCCCGCGAAGGGAACG
>JAFMJN010000082.1 GCA_017853435.1 Planctomycetota bacterium
CCCGGGTCACGGCGCCCCGGCCGCGGGAGGTTCCGATTCTAGCGCGCGTCCCGCCCACGCCCCGAGGTCGCCGCCGGGAGATTCACCGTTCGCGGGACACGTCGTTTCATCCTGCCACTGGGGGACTTCCGTTCGGTGGAGTGAATCAGGCGTCCGCGACGGCCCCGGACCAGTCGGTTTCCATGAGGTGGTAGTGGGTCACCGTCATGCCGAGGCGTTCGTAGGTGGCGCGCGCCTTTTCGTTGTGGTGTTCGACGTAGAGGCGCAGACCACGGACATCGCCGGCGGCTTGGGCGACCCGAGCGACGTGCGTGTGCAACGAGCGGTAGACGCCGCGATTGCGGAACGCGGGAGCGACGAACACCGACTGAATCCACCAAAACCAGCCGTTGCGCCAGTCGGACCACTCGGTGGTGATCATGAGTTGTCCCGCCACCGCGCCGTCGACTTCCGCCAACCAGTACACGCCCTTGTTCGGATCGGCGAGGACCGCATCCACTCCGGGTCCGATGATGTCGGGGTCAAGCCGCCGTCCCTCGGACTCCTCCGCCAAGCGCTGATTGAACGCGGCGATGAGGGGCGCGTCGGACGGAAGACCTTTCCGGACGGTGACGACGAGATCCGCGGGCGGCACTTTCTTTCGGGAAGCCATCAGCGGCCACCATACCCAAGCGCGCCGAGCGCCGCGACGAGCCGGGCGTAATCGTCCGGGATGTTGTGCGGCGCGGCCGACAGCCGCAGGTTCCACCGACGACCGTCGGGAAACGGCGTCACGGGGATTTCGATTCGATAGTCCCGCCAAAGGACGGTCTGCAGCGGGTGGAGAAACAACGGCGCGTCCGGTCGTACGTCGCGGACCGGCGAATCGGGAGCGGGTTCGGAAATCTCGACGGCCGCCATGAAACCGATCATCGAATCGGGACACGTCGGTGCGGTTCCGAAGCGCTTCGCCACCGCGACGCGAGCGGTGAGCGCCGTGCGCCGCAACAGATCCCGGAGCGCGGGCCATCCGCCGGGCAAGAGTCCTCCGACGCATTCGATGGCGGCCGGAGCGGAGAGCCACGCGGTGGGGTCGAACGTCCCCGTCCAATCGAACAACAGACGGTGCTTCGAACGATCCGTACGGGCGCTGTTGCGTCCATGACTGACCGCGAGCGGCACGGTCGTCTCACGCTGCGATGGATGCACCCAGAGGAAGGCCGCTCCCTTCGGCGCGCAGCACCACTTGTGCAGGTTGCCCGTGTACCACGCCGCGTCGAGCTCCAAGAGGTCGAGGGGCAGCATCCCCGGTGCATGCGCTCCGTCCACGAGCACGGGGACGTTGCGCGTCTTCGCGGCCCGAACGATGCGGTCGATCGGCCAAATCACGCCCGTCGGCGAAGTGACGTGGTCCGCGATCAAGACGCGCGTTCGATGGGTCACCGCGTCCAAGATGCAGGCGGTGACTTCATCCGGATCCGAACACGGCCATGGAATCGACGCGACGACGACGCGAGCTCCCGCTCGCTCCGCCGCTTCGTAGGCCGCGTTGGTACAGGCGTTGTATCCCTGATCCGTGACGAGGATCTCGTCGCCCGGAGCAAGCCGCAGCGAACGCAGCACGGTGTTGACGCCGACCGTCGCGTTGGGGACGAAGGAAAAACCTTCGACGTCGGCTCCGACGAACCTCGCGACGGATTCTCGCGCGGAGTCGAGAAACCCTTCGATCTCCCGATGCAGGAAGAGCACGGGTTCGCGCTCCATGCGCGCGCGCCATTCGGACTGAACGGCGAGCACCGACTTCGGCGTCGCACCGAACGATCCGTGGTTCAAGAAACATACCGACGGATCCAACCCCCAAAGGGCGCGGGCTCCGGGAATCGGCTGAGGAAAGTCGCTCATGGATGGATCCGGACTCAAAGCGTGACGTAGACGTAGGCGGCGAAGGCGGTCGCGGCGACACCCGCGATCGCCGCGATGATCCAAAGGAAATTGCGTTGTCGCGCAGCCACCGCGAGCGTGGCGACGATGACCGCAACTTGGGCACCGAGCATCCCGTAGAAGAACCGTTGGCTCCTCACGTGGTGGCGTTCCCCCGAGAGATTCGCCCGACGCACGGCGATTTCGAGCAGCCCGCCGACGGCTTGGTTCAGCTTCGCTTCCGCTTCGTAGCGCGCGGAGGCATAACGCAGCCGTGCGGCCATCACGTCGCGGGCGGCACCCTTCGCCTCGGCGTCGTTGGCGGCGGCGAACGCGGTCGTCGCTTCGATCTTGTCGACCGCCGTGGTGATCGGGCGGATCAACGCGTCGAACTCGGTCACGCGGGCGCGGGCCGCGACGAGGGTCGCCTCGAGCACCGCGTCATCCACTTTCATGACGTGAACCAAGACGTCGGATTCGGGCAACTGCTTCTCGAGCGCTTCGAGGGCCGCCTTGATCGGCGCCGGATGGTCGGCCATCGGCGGGAGGGACGGCACGGATCCTTGCTCGAGGGCGCTACGCGCCGGGTCGTCGGCGGCGAGCGTCGAAACCACCGCGGGGATCCGACGCACCGATTCGGTCGCGGTCAGAAGGTCGAGCGTCGAACGCTGCATGGCGGCTCGGAGCTTCTTCGCTTGGAAGTAGTTCCATTGGTCGCCGGCTTTCGACTGAAGCTGGGCGGCCATCGCGCGGTCGTATTGAGCGCGGGTCATCTCGCTCGAGGCCAGCCCCGCGAGGAGCGTCGCGATGACGGTCATGACGACGGGCGTCGCGGCGAGGGTCTTACCCCAGGTGTTTTGGGGTAGGTCCGCCTTCAGGGCGTCGGGCAACTTTTGCGACATCGGGATCTCCGCGGGCCGTCATCCTAGGACGCGATCAACTTCCCCACCAAGGGAAGCCTGTTCCGAGTAGGGCGTTCACGGCGACGACGCCCACGGCGATGCGCGCGCGCCGCGAGCGCCACGGCGAACTTCCGTCGTCGAAGCCGCGAGCGACCCAAACCACCCAAGGGATCAACCAAACCATCGTCGCGAGGGCGTAGACCCACCAATTGTCGAGCATGGTCGCCTGACGATGCCCGGTGAGATCCTTCACCCAGCGATCGAAAGGCCACTGGACGACGGCACCACCGGCGAGGGCCCACATTTGGATGCCGAGCCCCGAGCACCAATCCGAGAAGGAAAATGTGACGCGATACATGCCGAGAGCGAGACCGATCGACTGGAGAACGACCGCGGGCACGATCGCGATCGTGAGCATCCCCGAGGCGGCGAGACGACGACGCCACATGGAGGCCTCGAGCGGTAGGGCGACATGGAGCGCCGCCCACACCCAAGGAACCAGCAAAAGCGCTGACCACACAAGAAGGATCGGCATCGGACTCCCGGAGTCGGACGGTCGTCGGACCGCCCCGGTTGCTAGACTCGCGTCATGACCCGCGTCGCTTGGTATGCCCTCGGACTTCTCGTCGGAATGGCCCCTGGTTTCACAGGGTACTGGTTCCGACCGGAAGCGTGGTACTTCGAAGAACTGCGTCGGCCGTCGTGGAACCCTCCCGCGTGGATCTTCGGCCCGGTGTGGACGACGCTCTACGTGTTCATGGGGATCGTCCTCACACGTTTGCTGCTGATGCGTTCGGCCTTGGCGGATCCGCATTCGAAGGCATGGATGGTCATGTCCCCCGCGATGGGCGCCCGCGTCCGGGGCCTTGCGATGACGCAAGCCTCCGTGCACGTGTCGCACGCCCTCGTGATGTTCGGCATCCAGTGGGTCTTCAACGCTCTTTGGAGCCCGTTGTTCTTCGGGATGAAATCGCCGATGCTCGGCCTCGTCGATATCGCGCTCTTGTGGCTCACGCTGCGCCGCATGATCCCCGTTCTCTGGCGGATCGATCGATTCGCCGCCGGCCTCTTCATCCCCTACTTCGCGTGGGTATCGTTCGCGACCGCCCTGAACGCGGCGATCGTCCAACTGAACTGAGCGGTCACTCGGCTACTTGACGTCGATCTTCTGAAGAGCCGTCACGCCCATATCGAAGTAGCCGAGTCCGCCCGGATTGTTGCGTACACGAACGGCCAACAGGTTCTTACCGGGCTTGAGCGTCGCCTGCGCCGCACGCGAGAGATTGACCACGCGGTAGTGGGACTTCGTGTACCAGTCTCCCGACGCCGCCTCGACGCCGTTCAACCACACGTCGACGAAATCGTCGTGGAGGATGTCGAACGACAAGCTGTCGACTCCCTTCGGCACGTTGATTTCCTTCACGAGGTAAAGGCTGTTCCCGATCCACGTCGTCTTCTGGGGCACGTTCGCGTAGGGCGCCTGACAATTTGAGGTGAAAGCCGCCTCGCCCTCCTTCCATCCCGTCCGATCGAATCCGGGCTTCTCCCATCCCACCTGCGGTTCGGATTCGAGGTAGGACCACGACTCCCCACCTTCGGCCGCGCGCTTCACCAAGACGGCCCCCGGCGACATCAGGTCCGTCGTCTCCGGGTCGTCGGTGACCGTCGGCAAGACTTCGATCTCGTTGAATCCGAGCACCGGGTACACGCATTGATCGTTGCGCGAGAGCACTTTGAGGCGCACGGTCTTGACCGAGCGGGGAGGAAACACGATCCGCTGCTTCCCACGACGGGACTCGTCGAGGCGCACGGTGAACTTGACGTCGCTTCCCAAACGGACTTCGACGTCACGCGGGGTTTCCCAGTCGATCTGATCGCTCCCCGAACTGATCGCGGCGCCGATCTTGATGCACGCCGCTTGCGTCGGGCGCTTCAAGTCGATCTGCACCCATGCGTCTTTTTGTTGGTTGTTCGCGCACAGCCAATGCGTCGACCAACGACCGTCCGCGATCCACGCGGTGGGATGGTCGGGATGTGACGACGATGCGGTCACCGTCGCCCCCACGGTCGTCACCAAGTTGCGACCCATATCGAACACGGCCTCGCGGCTCCACTTCTCGCGAACGTCGTCGAGCGTGCATGCCACGTCCGGAGACGCGGCGATGCGATCGGTTCCATCGGGAGCTCCGTAGCGAAGTTCCGCGCGTACCTTGAACGTCCCGTTGCGGCGCGTGTCGTGACGCAACGTCGTTTCATTCGCGTCGATGCGACTCCCCTTCGGAAGGTCGATCGACTTCACGATCATGCCGTCGACGTACCACGTCAGCGACTTGGGTTCGGCGCCGGCGGCCATCTGCTCGACGAGCGCCTTGTCGAGCCCGCGCACCCACGCCGTCATCGGCGCATCCGAGCCCGTCGCAATCTGGAGCCCACCCGCGGCGGCATCGACTTGAACCTTCGGACGGGGCGGCGGCGCCGTCGTTCGGCTTCCGCGACGCAGGAACAACAGGGAAAAACACGTATCTTCAACGCCGTAGCCCCAGTTCCCGCCCGATCCTTGGGTTTTGACGAGGTTGTTTCCCCCGTCGCCGTACCAGTCGCGCTTCCCGAAGAAGTCCTTTCCGGTGAATGCGCCGACCCGCTCGAGACCGTAGAGGTAGTACCAGCGCCAGCGGTCGTTGTGCGTCGATTCGAAGCGGTAGTCGAGGTTGTGCTCGACCGACCAATGCTCGTCGAGCCACTTCATCCCGAGGTCGATGCGCCCTTCGATCCGCCTTCGGAAGTTCGCGTCGAACTTCTCACCGAGCATTTCGTTGCAGACGGCGAGGCACGTGAGTCCGGCGACGGTCATACTCGCGGAAGGCTTCTCGCCTTTTCGGTAACCGAATCCGCCGTAAGCCTCCTGAACATCGATGAGATCGTTGGCGATCGACTTCCAGAAGTCGACCGATCCCGCCGATGCGCCCGCGAGTCGGGCCGCGCGCAGTCCGAGGATGGCGTACTGAGTGTTGGACAAGTCCGTCCAAATCACATCTTCGCCGCCGTGATCGAAAGGATAGCCCCACGCCATATTGGTGCGCGGAGCGCCGTTCTGGATCGTGCGGACCAACTTCTGCGAGAGCGCTTTGATCTTCGGAAGGTCTTTGGGGTCCTTCAACGCCGAATACGCTTGCAGGGCCACGCCGAGGTCGTAGGTGCGGCTGAAATCTTGAGTACGCAACCAAGCCGCCGCGGTCGCCACCGACGGATGGTCCGTCGAGAACCCGCATTTGATCAGCGTGTAGAGCGCGAGTCCGGTCATCGACCGGTAGACACCCGCGTCGGGCCCCTTCCAGGTTCCGTCCGCCGCCTGATGTTTCAGTAGGCTGGCGATACCCGCATCGATGGCGCGATCCGCACCGGGCACGTCGCGTACTTGCGCGACGATGAAGACGCTGCAAAGAACGCTCGCGGAGAAGGTACGGAGCACGCCGCCGACCATGGAGCACGCAGTGTAAAGCACTGCGCGCGTCCCGGGGAGGTCGGAGGCTTGAAGAGACCTACGCCTCCGAGTCCTTCTTCGCGGAGTCGCTGCAGGCGGCACCGATGAGGAGAGCACCGAGGCCGATCACGAGCACTGCCGTGAAGGCTCCGGCCTTGAAGACGCTCCACGCGTGGTCGGCATTTCCGATGATGAGAGGGCGGTCAACATTGATCATGTTCATAGGTCCTTGATGCGCCGTGGCGCACTACCCGGTACGGGTGGCGCCACGATGCGTTGGAAGTTCAGTCGCCGAAAATCGCCCGAACCCTGGCTTCGGCCCGCGCCTTGTGGGCTTCCGTACAGTTGGAAGCCACCTTGGCGAGCGCGGTCACGAGGGCCAGCGCGTCGTCGGTCAGTCCGACGACCGGAAGGAAGTCCGGGATCGCATCGATCGGCAGCACCAAGTACGCCAAGGCCCCCATGATGATGAGCTTGGACGATCGCGGAACGTCGGGGTCCCTCAGCATCTCGTGGAGGATGAAGGCGTTCTTCAGGATCTCGCGACCCGCCTTGCGGCCCCACTTCTTAATGAAGCCGAAGAAACCTGATTCAGAGTAGTCGTTTGCGGTGATGTGTGACATGTGTGGATGTCGACGCCTCGGAGACGTCGACAACGAGTATTACGGATCTCGATGTCGACTGTTGGACGATCGAGGGCTCGCCGGGTTCCGACCAAGCGAAACCCGAAACTGCCCCCTTCATTTCCCTTCCGGAGGCTTCACGTCGACGGAGTCCTGCTTGGTCTCGCCCAACTTCGGCGAAAGAAAGTCCGCGAGCGCATCGTTGTCCGCCGGAGGCGGAAAGATCCAGCCGGAAATCGCGAGGCCCGCGAAGAAGCACGTAAGACGTTCTTCGACGGCCAAAGCCTGCACAGGTGCGTCCACGACGAACCGAACCATCGACTTTTCCTTCGTACGCCGCATCAACGCCCGCAACGTGATGTCGGTGAACACGCCTTCGGTGATGCGAAGCGATTCCTGATGCCACCGTTCGAGGTGCCCGGAAATCACCACGATGTCTTCGGGCTCGAGATCTTCGAGTTTCCCGAAGAGGTCCGTCACGACTTCGTCGACGGGATAGGGGTCTTGGGACACGTACGACGGACGGAAAAGCTCGCCAATGAGCATGCCGGCGCCGACGAGGGCCTGAGCGGCGCTGCGGCGGGGCTGTGGTTCAACGACGAAACGCCTTGCGAAATCGGACAGCATCAAGTCGAGAAAGCTCAGGCGGTTCGCGATGACGGCGAAGTAATTGTCTTCGCAATACACGGGTGCCATGAGAGTGCGGCCCAAGGCATCGATGACGGGCTGCGAAAAACGGTCCCGCAAGAAGGCGATCCCGTCCGGATTGCACAGACGGTCGATGACGGGTTTCGGATCGGCGACGACGATGGATGTTTTCTTCTTCATGTTCGACTCCCCTCGGAGAACGCTGTACGAACGACCTACTTGGCGCGATAGGCGGTGATGACTTTTCCGTCGAATCCTTCGACGACTTGGATGCCGTTGAAGCGCGAAATGTCGAGCCCTTCGTCGGCGGCTTTTTCGATCTCGCGCCAGCCGACGGTCCAAATCGTGGCGTGCCGCTTCGTGCGCACGTTTCCGAAGCGCCGGGCGATATCGATCGCATCTCTCGGGATACCGCGCTGAATGCAGCGCGCATTTGCATGACGGGACAGGGGTTCTCGAAGAGAGCGGCGACGCAAGCACTTGCGAAGACGCGACACGTTCAGCTGCGAGATCGAAGGGGCATATTCGATGTACATGGGTGATGTCTCCGACGATGAAACCGACGAGGCGTCCGTTTCCTGACGACCGCTCCGGGGAGATCCCCATGATCGCGGCGAGGGGGGACGGACCCCGAGCCCGCGACCGTTCGAACGACCGCGACGCGGTACCGGGTTTTCCTGTACGAGCGGGTGCGAAATCCCGTTGGTGACGACGGTCAGGATTTCGAAGACGCGGCGGGGCGACGCGAGGCGACGGCCGCAAGGAGGAGCAGGATGCCCCCGACGATCCGCGCCCAAGACGCATCCAACGACCCGTCCCGCACGATGAGCACCTTGATCAAGGTGAGGATCATCGCGCCGACCCAAGCGGCGAGCGGCGGGTGGACGCCGCCGGAGAGCGCGATTCCTCCGACCACGGCCGCGGCGAGGGCGTCGAGTTCGAGCCCCGAACCCAAAGCCGCATCGCCCGCGAATGCGACGCCGAGGAACATGACGCCCGAAAGAGCCGCCAATCCTCCCGAGGCCGCGTGGGCACCGACGACGACGAACGACGTATCGACACCCTGAAGCCGCGCGGCCTCCGCGTCGCCGCCCGTCGCCAAGAGAGCACGACCCGCGGGACGGCACGTGATCCACAGAGCCACGACCGCGGTCGCGGTCAGCGCGACGAGGGCGGTCGGCGTGAGGCGATACCCCATAGGTAGTAGGTACGTGGCGTCATCGAACCAGGCGCTCGCTTCCGGCCCGCATGGAATCGATCCGGTCGTGATGGACCACGCCGCGCCGCGCGCCGCGAACAGGCCGGCGACGGTGACGAGGAAGGCCGGCAATCCGCAACGGGCGATCCACCACCCCTGCCCCGCGCCGAACAGGGCACCGACCGCGACGGCGCACGCCGCGGCGAGCGGGAGGGGAACGCCGCTCTGCGAAAGGCGCGCGGCGACGAGCGACCCGAGCGCCGCGACCGATCCGATGGACAGATCGATCGATCCGGCCGCGACGACGATCCCGGCGCCGAGGCTCGCCGTCAAGAGAATCGCGGCATCTTCGAGAAGCACGGACACCGCGCGAGGTCCGAGGAATCCGTCATGGAGACCAAAACCCGTCGCGAAGAGAGCGACCAGGAGGACCCAAGGTGCGCGCGACCCGGTCACGACGTGCTCCGAATGCGGCGAAGTCGGAACTTCGGGTGGGCGACGATCGCGGCGACCAGCACGAGCAACGCCTTCGGCAACGGAGCGACGTCCGATCGGATACCCGCCGCATGGAGGGTGACGGTCAGCGTCTGCAAGAAGAGCGCCCCCGCGAGAGCGCCGCCGAGACTGAACACTCCCCCCGTGATGGCGGTACCGCCGATGACGACGGCGACGACCGCATCGAGTTCCATGAATTGCCCGAGACTGTGGGCGTCCGCCGATCGCACGTCCGCGGCGGCCAAGAGGCCCGCGATCGCGGCGAACGCGCCGCTCGTCGCATAGGCGACGGTGATCAACCGCCCCGTCGGTACCCCGGCGATTCGGCAGGCGGCGAGATTGCTTCCGACGGCGGCGAGTCCCGTTCCCACGGCCGTCCTTCGGAGCAGCAGGGCGGTGACAGCAATCACCCCGGTCGCCACCCAAACGGCGAGCGGCATCCCGAGCCACGTGCCCGACCCGAGGTGCACCGCCCACGGTGCGTCGACGGCGAGGATCGCACCCCCCGCGAGGAGATGAGCGACACCTCGACCGGCGACCATCGGAACCAAAGTGGCCACGATCGGCGGCATACGCCCGAGCACCACCATCGCGGCGTTCATGAGTCCGACGGCGATGCCGACGCCGATCGCGGCCGAGACGACCGCGGGGAAACCGTAGCCCTCGGCGGAAAGGCGCGCGGCGAGAGCGCCGGACAGCGCCATCACCGTCCCGATTCCCAAATCGACCCCACCCGTCGCGACCACCAGCGCCGCACCGATCGCGACGAGGCACAGCCGCGCACCGTGTTCCATGATGTCGATCGGCAGTCCGCGCCATGCGCCGTCCACCCACGCGACCCCGTGGAAGTCCGGGATCATAAAGAGATCGAGCACGACGAGGAGCGCGACCGCAACCCACGCACGACGTGCCGGCGTCATTCGACCTCCCCACTCAATCGGCGTCGGACGGCCTCCGCCTCCGCGGGGACCGAAGGGTCGACGAAGACCCCCTCCACCATCACCGCGATGCGATCGCACGCGCGGCAGAGGGCCTCGAGATCGGGATCGACCCGAATCACCGACAAACCGGTCTCTCGGCGCGCGTCGATCAACGCATCGATGGCGGCCGCGGCGCCGACATCGACACCTCGGTGCGGTTCGTCCAACAAAAGCAGCTTCGGATTCGCGAGAAGCAGCCTCAGCAGAAGCACCTTCTGCTGGTTCCCTCCCGAGAGCGTCTCGACCGGACGATCGAGGCAACCATCGGGAAGCGCCGCCCGTCGCACGAGGGCTTCGAGGGTCTCCTCCGCGGCGAGTCGCCCACGCCACCATCCCTCCGCCGATCGAACCGCGAGAAGAAGGTTGTCGCGGACACCGAGTCCGATGCAGAGACCATCGCGTCGGCGATCCTCGGGGAGGTACGCCACGCCCGCCCGCAAAGCGGCTGCAG
>JAFMJN010000083.1 GCA_017853435.1 Planctomycetota bacterium
AGGAACGCGCATGCGACGGCACACGCAGCGAGCCAACGCCGCGAAGCGGAGGTCAGGAGGCTCGTCGGCTTGCTACCCGTTTCGGGGGGTGTGGACATGCAATCGGGTTAGGTGGAAGCGCCGCTTCCATCCTAACCCGACGCGGATCCGGGACGGATCAGAAGAAGATCGTGAGGTTGTCGCCGATGACGGAAATCTCGCCCGTCGTGCCGCCGATGCCCGCGAGCGGGATAGTACCGATGGTATTGAGGATTTGCGTGACCCCGACCGACAACGCCGACGCCAAGGCTCCGGCGTACGGGCTCGCATCACGACCCGGGAAGTTCGTTTCCACGGACAAAACCGAGTTCACCGTGCCCGGTGTGACCGCCAAGGTGCCGGTCACGGGGTCGACGGCGAACTGGATGCCGACGTTCGCCGTCAGCGCCGACGTGAGGATCGGGCGTTCGTCGCCGTCGACGACGGCCGAGAACGTGACGATCGCATTGCCGAGCACGAACGTTCCCGTCGCCGGGTTGCCCGCGGCGAGCGCGAAGGACGGCGCGGTGGTTTGACGGAAGCGCACCGACACCGGCGTCGTCGGGTCGAACGCTTCGAATCCCGACGTCGGGAAGGCCGCGTCGAGGGCCCCCGCGTTCAGGGCGACCGCGGTCGTTCCCGTGCCGAGGGTGCCGGACAGGTTGATGTCCAACACACCGAGGTTCGTGAACGTCGCGAAGATCGCGTTCAGCGTGTCGTCGTTCAACGCGAGTCCGCCCGTGTAGGTGTTTCCGAGAACCGGGGTCGTCGCTCCGAAGACCGGAACCGTACCCGGAGTCGTGCGGAATTGCGTCACCGTATTGGTGACGACCGCTCCCGCGGCGGGTTGGAAGTTGAGTCCGAGACCGACGGTCAAACCGAGGGCGTCGTAGTAGAGCGAGTAGAGCGGGAAGCCGAGGGTGAGGGGCACGCCCGCCGCCGCGAGGTCGAAGGTGAAGGAGTTGAACTGATTGAGCAGCGGATTGATGAGCGGCGGCAGAAGTTGCAGGGACGTCGCCAATGCGGCCTGAATCGCCGTTCTCAGCGTGTTCTGGATGGTCGCGATCTGCGTGAGGTTGCCGAGGGCACCCGTCACCGAGAACGTGAATCCGTTCAACACGCAGGTGGCGCCCTGCACCTGAAGTTGGGCGCCCGTCGCCGACGGCACGAGCACCATGTTTCCGGAGACCACCGCCGAAGTGGCGTTGATCGTCGCGACTTCGTTGTAGGGAGCGTTGAAGAGGAGCCCCGAGAGGTTCGTCGTGATCACCACGTTGGTGAACGTGAGCGAAATTCCGATCGCGCCGTTGGCACCCGGGTAGAAGTCGAGATCGACCGTCGGGTCGTAGGTGAACGTCTGTGGATCGGCATTCACCGAGAGGAACGTCGTTCCGAAGATTCCCGGGATCGTGAGGATCGGAATGTTCGGAAGGAGGCCGATGATCGACGAGAAGTTGACGGAACCGAGGGCCTGTTCGACCAGCGGTTCGAGCGGATCGAGCGAGACCCCGTTCGCGCGGACGCCGGCTGCGGGCAACGCGGGATTCGCGATGGGCTGACCGGCTCCGACGAGGCGGGTGGATGTCGCGGCGAGTTTCTGGCCCGAGGGACCGGTGATCGCGACCGAAACGGGCGCGGCGAGGACGCCGGTGGGCGTCGACACGGCGGGGGCCGTGAACGAGCCGGTGCCCGACGGAGTGACGTTGGACGTGCCGACGCGGTAGGTGGCTCCCGCGGGGCCGACGACGGATCCCGTGGGCGTGAACGAACCCGAACCGAACGACCCGTTGACCGGCGTCGTGTAGGACAGGTTGTAGGCGTCGAGGGTCATCGAATCGGTACCCGGAGCGGATCCGCCGGTGACGAGTCCGATGACGTAGGCACCCGCCACGTCGGGCGTGATGACCGGGAACGCCGTATTCGCGAATGCGAGGGTGGCGGTGGATCCCGTCGGCGCGGAGAGAAGGCTCCATGCGTACGTGATGCCCGCAGGCACGTTGCCGTTGGCGTCACGATTGTTCGAACCGTCGAGGGTGACCGCCTTGCCGATGACGCTGGCGGCGTCGGGGCCGGCATCGGTCGCGAAGCTGTCGAACATCACCGACACCGGATTCGAAACGCGCGCTCCGGTCGGATGCGCGGGGTCGATGAGAAGTCCGAGGGAGTGAACCGTCAGGCCCACGAAGCTCGGGTTCTGCGGCATGAGAACCGGGAGACGGAAGCCTTCCGGAAGCATCGGAGCGTAGTTGGCGATCTCGACGATGCCCGTGATGCCGATGGGGAAGGTCACGGTGCCGATGGTCGTCGGCCCCGCGTCGAGCGCGAAGTACCACAGCACCGGGAGCCCCGCTTCACCGTCGAAGCGACACACGGTCTCGGCTCCGAGGTACGAAACGACCGAAGTCGTCGAATCGTTCATCGAGACGACCGTCGGAATCTGAGGAGTGCCTTGGGCGAACAACGAGGCGGCCAAGGCGAGAGGAGCGAGGAATCGCGACATCGGGATCTCCGGAAAAACGGAATGGGGCACCGTCCTCATTCTAAACCGTTCAAACGTCGGTCAGGCCCGATATTTCCCGATTTCGGGCCGGATTCCCGTGTTCGGCTAAGATTTTCAGCTATGACGAACGGAAGCAGCGAAAAGGCGTGGGTGGAAGGCCGTGTGGTTCCCTCCTCCGAGGCGCGTATCCCTCTGTGCGACAGAGGTTTCTTCTTCGCGGAAGCCGCCTATGAAGCGTACGTCGGACGAGGCGGGCGCGTCTTCGCGTGGGACGAGCATCAGGAGCGTCTCCGGCGCACGCTCGGCGGTATCCGGTTGCCGATGGTCGACGCAACGATGGCCGACGTCGAGCGGGCCTGTCGGGCATTGGTCGAAGATTTCGGCGGCGGCGCCTTTCTTCTCTACGTGCAGGTGACCGGCGGAGTCGCTCCGCGCAACCACGTTCTGAAAGAGGATCCGCGTCCCGCGGTCTACGCGACGATCCGGCCGTGGGACCGCTCCGTCCTGTTCGCGGACCAGGCGCGCGGAATCTCGGCGGCGACGTTCCCCGACATCCGTTGGCCGAAGGCGACGTGGAAGACCACGCAACTTTTGGGCAACGTTCTCGGGAAGAAACACGCCCGCGACGTCGGCGCCGACGAAGTGCTTTTTCTCGACGCGGACGGATGTGTTCTCGAAGGCGGATCGACCAACGTCTTCATCGTGGAAAACGGTCGTCTCGTCACGGCGTCGACGAAAGCCAACATCCTTCCCGGCGTGACCCGACTGGGGCTGCCTCGATTTCTCGGACGCGAGATCGTCGAGGAATCGGTTCCTCTCGCGCGTTTTTTGTCCGCCGACGAAGCCTTCGTGACGGGAACGACCCGCGAAGTGACCGCCGTGGTGAAGGTCGACGGCGCCGAGATCGGCGACGGTACCCCGGGACCCGTGACCCGTGAACTTTCCGCGGCTTTCGGCGCCGCCTTCGACCGAGCCTGCCCGGCACTCTGAGCGCAGCCGATAGGGGGGAGGCCTGCGGCATCCCCCAATCTCTCGGTGTCTTGCGTCGCCGTTCGGCGCTCCTTATGATGGCTATCCAACCAGTATGGGTATCCGCCCATGGAGGTCGTATGGCCGTTCCTACCCCGCGCCAGTCCGAAGTCCTCGAGTTCATCCGCAACTTCCTGCGTCGTAAGGGGTTTCCGCCCACCCACGCGGAAATCGCCGCCGGCTTGGGGTTCCGCTCGCCGAACGCGGCGGCCTCCCATGTGCGTCTTCTCGCCAAGAAGGGGCTTCTCGAAGTCGCCGAAGGCGTCTCCCGCGGGATGCGTCTCGCAGGGGCGGCTCCCGAGGAAGAATCCGGCTTGCCCGTCGTGGGGCGGGTCGCCGCGGGGGCTCCCATCCTGGCCGAACCCCACGTGGAGGCGCGCTTCGAAATCGACCCTTCGCTCTTTCGTCCGCGCGCCGACTATCTCCTGCGGGTCCGCGGCGACTCGATGATCGAGGCGGGCATCCTTTCGGGAGACCTCGTCGCGGTGCACCGCACGCGTACCGTCGAACCCGGAACGATGGCCGTCGTTCGCCTCGACGACGAAGTCACGGTGAAGCATTGGCGCCCACGTGCCGACGGCCGCATCGCGCTCGAACCCCGCAACGCCGCCATGGCACCCATCGTGGTCGACCCCGCGTCGACGGAGGTCACGGTGGAAGGAACGGTCGTCGGCGTGTTGCGCTGCGGAATTCCCGTCGCGACGTCATGACCCCATCGGTCGATCCCGGGGTCATCGCCCGCTTGCGCGGTGCTCTTTCCCGATCTTCGGAGTCCGTGGAACGCCGGCGTCCGACCGGATTCACGGCGCTCGACGCGGCGTTGCTCGGCGGGCTGCCCGTCGGAGCATTGACGGAAGTCTACATGGCCGCTCCCGGTGCCGGAGCCCTCGAGGCGCTTCTTCCGTGCTTGATTCCCGAATCGGGGAAGTCGGTCGCCTGGGTGCATCCGTCGTCCTTTCCGTATCCGCCCGCCTTGGCACGCGCCGGCTTCGATCTGTCCCGTTGGATGCTCGTTCGTCCGGAAACGGACGACGACCACCTTTGGGCCCTCGAACAATGTCTGCGTTCTCCGGGCTGCGGTGCCGTCGTGTCGCATGCGGGAGATCTCCCGGACTCCGTGATGCGTCGGCTCGCTCTCGCCGCCGAGGAAGGGGGGTCGACGGGGTTTCTCGTTCGTCCCGCCGCCCTCATGCCGCGGCCGTCGCCGGCGGCGGTCCGCCTGCTCGCCGAGCCCGTTCCTTCTTTCGTCCCCGAGCGGCGTCGCATGCGCGTCACCGTTCTCAAATGTCGGGGAACTCCCCATACACCGCAACTCGTTTTGGAGTGGAATCGTGAAACGTTGGATCGCGATGCGTTTTCCTTGGCTGCCGATCGAACGGGTCTCGGCGGAGACGCCGACGCTCGCGAATCTTCCGTTCGCACTCTGCACGCGTGACGGCGCCCGGGAAACCGTGGTCGCGGTCTCTCGTCCGGCATGGATCGCGGGCGTGCGTCCCGGAGCGGGCGTCGCGGCCGCACGCTCCGTCTGCGCCGGACTCGTCGTGTCGAAACACGATCCGGAAGCGGATGCCCGATTGATCGCGAGATTCGCGAATTTCTGTCAACGCGTGACGCCGGACGTCGTTCTCGAAGCACCCGACGTGATTCTGCTCGAATGTTCGAGAACGGCGGAACGATTCGGAGGCGAAGACGCGTTGGTCGACCGTTTGACGCGGGGCTTCCTCCGTCTCGGTCACCGGGTGAAGACCGGTGCCGCCTGCCATCCCGAAGCCGCACGAACCCTCGCGCGAGCGGCGGGCGACACGCATCTGCGGGCGGAGGCGACCACGACGATCCCGACCCTCGCCGCGCTCCCCCTCGCCGCGCTCGCGCTTCCTTCGTCGATGCGGCGTCTTTGTGCGTCGCTCGGTATCTCCCGTATCGGTGCTCTGCTCGACGTACCGCGATCGGCGTGGACGGCGCGTTTCGGAGCGGATCTCGGACGTCTTCTCGAACGTTTGGTCGGAGACGTCGAAGAGCCTCTCCGTCGATTCGTTCCCGAGGCGGCGTTCCGTGAGCGCGTCGAGTTCTCTTCGCCGGTCGAGGAAACGACGCCGCTCCTGTTCGCCGGAAAACGTCTGTTCGACCTCGCCGAGGCGGAACTCGTCGCGCGGATGGCGGCCGTCGAATCCGTCACGGTCCTCCTCGAAACCGCGTCCAAAGGACCTCCGATCCGACTCGTGCTCCGACCGTCCGCCCCCTCGTACACGTCGCGACGCTTCTCCGCGTTGCTTCAGCATCGTCTCGAAACCCTACGGCTCGACGTTCCGATCGACGCCGTCGCGGCGACCTTCGAACGGACCGTTCCGATTCGTATGGACGCGACGACGCTGTTCGAAGATCCTTCCGCGCGGGAGCACCGGGACGACGTCGCTCGTCTCGAAGAGCGTTTGGCGTCGCGCATGGGCGGGCACAGCATCCTCGGCGCCGCCCTCGAAGAAGATCACCGACCGGAGAAGGCTTTCCGTTGGTCGTCGAAGACGCAGGAAACGCGGGGAGCCACTCGTAGGCTTCCGGAAGGCCCGCGACCTCTCCTGCTCGAAGAACCGCCCGTTCCATTGGCCGTGGAGGAAGACGCATCCGGACGTCCCGTGCGCGTGACGCGCGGCCCGGATCGCGGTCCCGTCCGTTTCTCGCGAGGCCCCGAGACCATCGAAACGGGTTGGTGGGACGGTGCCGATGTGCGTCGTCGCTATTTCGAAATCGAGACGGCGGCGGGCGTGCGACTTTGGATCTACAAGGATCTCGGAACGGGCCACTGGCACCGACACGGGGCTTTCAGCTGATCGTCGTCGTTCTTCCATGCCCGAACTTCCCCTCGACAAGGGACATCCGCATCCGTTGCACGGGGCGGTTCCCGTTTCGACCTCCGAACGGCACACGGCGGCACCCGTCGTCGAACTGCATTGCATCTCCTGCTTTTCGTTCCTGAGGGGAGCCTCGCATCCCGACGAACTCGTCGCCGCGGCGCATCGACTGGGGTATGAAGCCCTCGCCTTGACCGACGCGGCGTCGGTGGCCGGAGTCGTTCGGGCCCACGTGGCCGCGAAGGAACTGCCGATCCGGCTCGTGATCGGCAGCGAAATCACGACGGAGGACGGCCTGCGTTGCGTGCTCCTCGCGACGGATCGCGCCGCCTACGGTCGACTGACGCGTCTTCTGACCGTCGGGCGACGTCGGGCGGAGAAAGGTCGCTGTCGATTGACGCGCGCGGATCTCGTCGCTCACGCCGACGGCCTGATCGCGATCCTCGTCCCGGACGAAGGAATTCCCGACACGGAGGCTCTCCGCACTCTCGAAGAGCGCGCGCGTTGGATCGCGGAAACCTACGGAGATTCGGCGTACCTCGGTATTTCGATGAACGAAGGTCCGAACGACGTTCTTCGGGCGGAACGACTCGAACGGGTAGCGACGGCTTTCGGTATGCGCGCCGTCGCGTGCGGAGGAATCGAAGCCCACGACGCGTCGCGACGGGCGTTGCGCGACGTGTTGCATGCCGTCGGGAAGGGCGTCCGCGTCGAAGACTTGGGCTACGAACTTCCGAGGCGTTTGGCCGTGCTGCGCTCTTCGGAAGAACTCCGTCGTGTCTACGCCGGAAGGGAACATCTTCTCGAACATGCGCGTGCCGTCGCGGAGCGATGCACGTTCTCCCTTTCCGAATTACGCTACGAGTATCCGGTCGAAGGGCGCATGGATACGCTCAGGAGTCTCGCGGAAGCGGGGGCGCGCGAACGTTGGCCGGACGGCATCCCCGCGAAAGTGCGTCGCCTCCTCGATCACGAATACGCGTTGATCGACGAACTGGGTTACCAGGACTATTTTCTGACCGTCCACGAAATCGTGGCGTTCGCGCGCTCCCGAGGGATTCTTTGCCAAGGCCGAGGAAGCGCGGCCAATTCGGCGGTGTGTTTTTGTCTCGGGATCACGTCGGTCGATCCCGACCGTTTCGACGTTCTCTTCGAACGTTTCATTTCAAAGGACCGTCACGAACCTCCCGACATCGACGTCGATTTCGAACATGACCGACGGGAGGAGGTCCTGCAGCACGTCTACGAGAAGTACGGACGTGAGCGCGCCGCGCTTACGGCGACGGTCATCACCTACCGCGGACGCAGCGCGGTCAGAGACGTCGGAAAGGCGCTCGGATTGCCGGACGACGACGTCGCGAGACTCGCGGAAACCCTGAGGTGGTGGGATCCCGTCGACTGGCCGCGGGAACGCCTGATCGAAGCGGGGTTCGACCCCGACGACGCCCGGCTCGTGAAGGTGGTGGGACTCGCGAAGGAACTTCACGGGTTCCCACGGCATCGATCCCAGCACGTCGGGGGGATGATCATCACGGCGGGGCGTCTCGACGAACTGGTGCCCGTCGAAAACGCGTCGATGGACGGGCGGACGGTCGTCGAATGGGACAAGGACGATCTCGACGCCCTCGGCATTCTCAAGATCGATTGTCTCGCCCTCGGCATGCTGAGCGCCATCCGTAAAGCCCTCGAAGCGGTCTCGAAGCGGAGAGGGCGACCGATGGGTTTGGCGGATGTCCCTGCCGACGATCCCGCCGTTTGGGACATGGCGTGCGAAGGGGACACCATCGGCGTCTTCCAAATCGAAAGTCGCGCGCAGATGTCCATGTTGCCGCGACTCAAACCGCGTTGTTTCTACGACCTCGTGATCGAAGTGGCGATCGTGCGGCCGGGACCGATTCAAGGTGGCATGGTGCACCCCTATCTGCGTCGTCGTGCCGGAGAAGAACCCGTGGCGTTCCCTTCCGAGGCCGTGAAGGAGGTTCTCGGGAAGACCCTCGGTGTTCCCATCTTTCAAGAGCAGGCGATGCGTCTCGCGGTGGTCGCCGCGGGGTTTACGCCCGGCGAGGCGGATCGACTGCGTCGGGCGATGGGAGCGTGGCGACGTCAGGGGCTTCTGCGCGCATTCGGCGACAAACTCGTCGAGGGCATGCTCGCGCGCGGGTACGACCGCGAATTCGCGGACGCGCTTTTTCGTCAGATCACGGGATTCGGCGAATACGGATTCCCCGAAAGTCATGCCGCTTCCTTCGCTTTGCTCACCTGGGTGTCGCTTTGGCTCAAGCGTCGCGAGCCCGCCGCGTTTTTGGTCGCGCTGCTCAACAGTCAGCCGATGGGTTTCTACGCTCCGGCGCAACTCGTCGCCGACGCCCGACGTCACGGAGTGACGGTGAAGCCCGTCGACGTTCGAAAAAGCGACTCCGAATCGACGCTCGAAGAGGAACCGATCGCGGACGGAAGTCGGACCGGGAGAAGAGACTTCGGTCGCGGAGGTCCCGCGGTACGACTTGGCCTTTCGATGGTGGCCGGATTGCCGTCCGCCGCGATCGAGCGCATCCTCGCCGCCCGCGCGGAGCGTCCATTTCTCGGTGTCGACGATTGTCGTCGTCGCGCGGATTTGAATCCGTCGGAAGCGGCCCTTCTCGCACGAGCGGGAGCGTTTCGCGGATTGTCCGAACATCGTCGCGCCGCCCTTTGGGAAGCGACGACGCCGCGGGACGAAGCGGAATTGTGGCGGTCGGGAGGGGGAGCCGGTCTGATGAAGGATCCACTGCCCGAAACCGTGTGTGCCCCGGATCGGGTGGAGACCGTCGTCGAAGATCACCTTTCGATAGGTTTTTCCCTCGATGCGCATCTCCTCGTCTTCCTTCGTGAAACGCTCGCCGAGCGAGGAGCGGTGCCGACGGCCTCGCTTTCGCGACGTCCGGATCGATCCCATGTGGCGGTCGCCGGTCTCGTTCTCAATCGCCAACGTCCGGCGACCGCGTCGGGCATCCTCTTCATGACCCTCGAGGACGAGACGGGACACGCCAACATCATCGTGCGCGTCCGCGAGCAGGAGCGATTCCGGTCCGCGGTTCTTGGCGGTCGGTTGGTGCTCGTGCAGGGACGCATCGAACGTGCCCACGGCGTGACCCACCTTTTGGCGTCGTGCGTGTTCGACCTTTCGGACCTGCTCGGCGACGTCCCGCATGCTTCCCGCGACTTCCATTGAATCCCTTGCGAAGCCCGCGGACGCTTCGGAAACTCCGCATCGCATGGAATGCGCTCCCGGCATCTACCTTCTCGACAAGCCCGTCGGTCCGACGAGTCGCGAAGCCCTCGACGTGGTGCAACGCAAACTTCGGACGGGCTCGCTCGGTCACGCCGGGACCCTCGATCCTCTGGCGTCCGGATTGCTCGTTGCCCTCGTCGGAAAAGCGACGCGTCTTCAATCCGCGTTCATGGACGCCCGCAAGCGTTACACGGCGGTCGTACGCTTCGGAGAGACGTCGCCGACCCTCGACGGCGAAGCCCCGTGCGTCCCCACGGGTGTTCCGGTTCCCGACTTGAACATCGTCGAACGCGCGGCGCTTCTTGCGCGATTCAAGGGCGAAATCCTTCAGGCTCCTCCGGCGCATTCGGCCGTGAAGGTCGACGGCAAACGCAGCTGGCAGCGTGCCCGCGCGGGTCAGGACCGTCCGCCTGCCCCGAGACCCGTCACCATCTTCGGGATCGAGGTCGTCGCCGTCGACGGCCCCGACTGGACCCTCGACGTCGTCTGCGGTGCGGGCACCTACATCCGCTCGTTGGCGCGCGATCTCGGGGAGGCTCTCGGATGCGGAGCGCGACTCTTCGCGCTACGCCGGACCGAAGCGTCGACGTTCCATGTCGATCGGGCGGTCGCGCCCGCGGAAGCGGTCGGGGACGATTTCATCCCGCTTTCCGAGGCGCTCGGCGCTTTCACGCGACGCGACGTCGATCGGAGGGAAGCCCACCGTCTGCGGAACGGCCTGCCCGTCGACGGGACGGTCGAGCCCGAATCCAACGCGTTCGCATGGTGGAAGGGGCGACCGTGGTGCCGCCTGCATCCCACCCGCGACGGACGCGTTCGGAGCGACCTTTTCATCGGCGACGAAGCCGACGTGCCGGAATCAGCCGACCCCGGCGGTCCGCAGAACGAACTCGCGGAATGATCCGACGGTTCGCGGCCCACCGTCGAAGATCGGGTCGCGCACGTTCGAGATCAGCAGCGGACCGTCGCCCGTGTCCGGCGA
>JAFMJN010000084.1 GCA_017853435.1 Planctomycetota bacterium
CTTTCCGCACATCCTCAAGGAGCTCCGTGGACTTTCCGGGCGGCGTGTCTGCTTGCGGGAGCCAAGATTCGCATCGCCGACCCGGCCGGTGCTCTCGCCGTCATGCAGCAACGCTCCGGGTCCGCGGCGGATGCCCGCGACGTCATCGCCGACTTGGAGTTTCTCGGAGGCAAGAACGACGTGGCCTATGGAGCGGCACCGTTGCTCGCGGCGATCAAAGCCCGCGACGAATCCGCCGTCAACGCCGTCGCGAATCGCCTCGGAGCCGAATCGGCCACGATGCGGTCGGCTTGGATCGATCTCGCACGACGCGTCGTCGCGGACGGCTCCCGCGACACGGCGACCGCATTCGTAAAACTCCATCTCGAGTGGCGTCTCGACGTCCCCGGCGCGGGCATCGATATCGCGGCGAAGTCCCTCGGGGCTCTGCTTCCGCAAGCTGTCCCCACTCTCGACGCCTTCCGCGTGATCGCCGCGTTGCGCAGCAACGAACTCGCGAAGGTGCCACCCCTCATTCTTCCCCTCCTCGAGGCGTCGAACGGTGTACCCATCGTTCAATTCGCGGGGGCTTGCGCGGCATTGGCGACGCGATCCGGGGCCAACGTCCGCAAATTCCTCGAAACGCTCCCGTCCCCCCCATCCGATCGTGTGTTGGTCGACGCCGCGCTCTACGCGGCGAGGAACGGCGAATTGGAACTCGCGCGGTCGATCCTCATGCGCGGCAAAGCGCTTCGGGGTTGGGATCTCGAACAGGCGCTCATCGTGGCGGGCCGGTTGCGTGACGTGAAGTTCGGTGCGGCGCTTCTCGCCGACGCCGGTACGTTCGAACCGACGACGCTCGGTGCGAAGATCGCCCTGCGTTGGCTGCAGTCGCACGTCACGGCCGCGCGCGACGGCCTTCGCAAAGAACTTCCCGCGCTCCTCGACGCGAAGGCCGTTCAGGACGAAGTCCTTGCCCCCTTGCTCGTGGAAACGGCGCTCAAAGTCGGACTTCGCGACCAGGCGTCCTCTTTGACGGCGAAGTGCATGAAATCGCGGCGTACCGATCCCGTCGCCGCGCGCGCGCTCCGCGATGCGTGGGTGCGGATCTATTCGACGAGCGTCGAGGCGGAAAACCTCGATGCGATGTTGCGTCGTATCGCGCCCGATTCCGCGAACGCGACCGACGACCGTCGCTAGAGAAGTCCGGCTGCGGCGAGCACCGCATCGACCCGGGCGAACGCGAAGTCGCCGACGAGTCGCCGGAGGCGTCCCTCGGTCGCCGCGAGGCCCGTGTAGTGTCGAAAGGCACCGACGGCACCGGCTTCGCGACGGAGGTCCGGTTGCTCGGCGTCGATCTCCCACGGATGCATGTAGAACATTCCGCTTCGCCCCGCCGCATTCACCCGAGAGAAGCCCCATCGCGTGACCGCGTACGGGAGAAGGCGGAAATAACCGCCGCCGGAGACGGGCATCCGGGCTCCGAAGCATGTGGCGACCGTCATCGGGAACTCGATCAACGAACGTCCCGAAGGCGCGGTCATTCGGTGGGGCGCCAAGGGAAACCCGGATATGCCGTAGTCGGGTCGCCCGATGGGGAAAATGCTCGAATCGTAGGCGTACCCGGCGTCGAGAACGGCATCGAGCGCCCAAAGGTTGCGCCGCGTGATCGAGAACGAAGGGGCGCGGAACCCGCGTACCGAGGTACCCGACACATCCTCGAGGAGCAACCGACTATCGACCAGTTCGCGACGCGCCTTCGCCTCGCCGAGCCGATCGAGCTTTCCGTGGGACATGCCGTGGCTCGCGATCTCATGTCCGCGCGCCGCGATTTCGCGAATCAACGTCGGATGCTTCGCCGCGACGTCGCCCAAGCAGAACCACGTCGCGCGGGCCCCCGCCGATTCCAAGAGGTCGGCGATTTTTCGAACGGAGTCCTCGACGCGAGACGGAAGAGCCTCGCGCTGAACGGACGGCAAACGTCCGTCGAACACCGAGACTTGGAAGTATTCCTCCACGTCGACGGAAAACGCGTTGAGCGGAGGGCTTGCGGTCGCCGAAGTCACGAAACGATTGTAGCGCACCCCCGCCCGACGAGAGTCGGGGCGCCGGAGCGTTTCAGCGCGCGCCGCGTCCGGTCAAACACCGGAACGTGAGGAATACGATCGCCATATCGACCATGAGGCACATCTTTTGGATGTAGAGAAGGTCGTAGGCGAGCTTGCGACGGACGTCTTTGACGGTCTCGTCGTACTTGTGGCACACCTGGGCCAACCCCGTGATGCCGGGCTTCACGCGGAGACGCTCCTCGTAGTTCGGGATCTCCTTGCGGAAGCGCTCGACGAACATCGGTCGTTCGGGGCGCGGCCCCACCAAGCTCATCTCACCGCGGATCACGTTGAGAAGTTGCGGCACTTCGTCGAAATGCGACCGACGCAGAAAACGACCCACGGAAGTGATCCGCGGGTCGTTCGCGCGCGCCCAGATCGGACCGGTTGCCGATTCGGCGTCGTCGACCATCGTTCGGAACTTGATGATCTCGAAGACGACCCCGTTCTTACCGACCCGGGCCTGCCTGAAGAAGACCGGCCCGCGACTTGAGCACTTGACGGCGATCGCGACGACCGCGAAGACCGGGAGGAGGACGAGGAGCCCGCAAATCGCCAAAAGCCGATCCACGATCTCTTTCACGAGACCGAAAGGCTTCCGGAGGATCAGCGAGGCCAACGTCATGACGGGTTCGTCGCAACCGGGACGGGGGTCGTCACCGGGACCGGCTGCGGGGTGCTCCTGAAGTCTTTTGGTGGGTTCGAGGTGGACTCAAACGCGGCTCCCGTTTCGCCGTAGGCGCGGCGTGAGAACCACGACAGAGTATACGGTCGAGGCCATGCGAGTCAAAAGGACTTCGCCGATGTCGAGCGCAATGAATAGACACAACTTCACGCTTGTTTGATCGGCCATTCACGCACCGCGACTGCAACGCGACGTGTATGAAATTCACGCGCTCGCGGACACGCTCGGGTCACCCGTCGAGAGGCATTTCGCGTACGACGGGAGCCCGTCCCTCCACCCTCTTGCGAAGATCGTAAACCCTTGTGGTGCGTTCTTTACGGTTCGAAGGGTCGCGCCATTCGTACGCGTCGTAATGGGCATGGAGATCGTCGAAAAACGCGGCGAACGTCGGGTAGGCGGTTCGACGCGCGATTTGGTCGAAATTTCGGAATCCGACTTCGAGAGCGACGAAGTACTCGGGGGGACCACCGCGTCCGATCCAGCGCGCCGCCGGCCAACGAGACTCCGACTCGACCCGAGAAACCTCCGCCTCGGCGGCGGGAGCATCCGTGAGGCGACGGACGGGCGCGAGCTCGGCGGGAAGCAGAGGAAATCGTTCCATCCAAAGCGGATTGTAGCCCGACCGACTTTGCTCGATTTGACTTTCGTCGACTCCTTGCCACGGCGCTTCGAACAGGACGACGTCGAAATCGGTGGTGGTTCTCGTCCGCGCCGCGCTCAACCGGATGTTCCAAAGGCGGGCGTAACCGCGTTGGTGCGTGGTCGGATTCAATCGTTCGAGGCGCGGAATCGACGCGAGAGCCCACTCGCACCGCTCCGCCGAAAACGGGAGAGGGATCCCTTCGTTGTAGTTGATCACCGTCGCGCCTCTCTCGACCTCACGCTCGAGCCAACGAAGGGCCGCGAGACGCGGGTCGGGCGAAACTCCGTCGCCGACGATGCGCATCGACGCGATCGCGGGGATCCCGGCGGGCGACGGGAGGCAGAGGCATACCGCCAACGCCGAAGCCGTCGCCGCGCGTCGCCTGCCGATGCGGTGGTCTCCGCCCAAGGCCCCCCCGATCGCTTCGACGAGGCGCCCGGCGAGCACCGCCGCGCATGGAACGAGCACCAGCAAATGGCGGGGTGACGCGTGCTGACGATTGGCCGCGGTCAGAACGACGAGCATTCCGAGCATCGCGATGCCGAGTCCTGCGACCGCGTGGTCGCGGCGTTTCAGCGCGAAGAGCAGACCGACGAAAGCCGCGAGTCCGACCCCGAGTCCGAGGCAGTCCGCGGAAGCGAACACCCCGACCGCATGTCCGATCAGGTCGAAGATCGTCTCCTTCTCGGGGTCGACGAACAGGGTCGGGTCTTGCTGCAGAAGCATCGACTTCATGCCGAGCCAACCATCGAGCCCGACCAGTTTCGACACGGTGCGAAGCGCGGGCAGTACGTGGTCGCGCGCGAACGACGGATCCAGAAAGTTGTAGGGACTTCCGATGAAGAAACCCGAGAGAAACGCGAAGGATCCCGCGCCGAACAAAACGCCGGCCGCGCGCGGTCGCGAAGCGACGTCCGCCCCGGGTTCACGCTTGATGCGTGCGTACAAGACGACGGCGGGAACGACCAGGGCCACCGCGTAGTACTTGCAGGCCATCGACAGACCCGCGGCGAGTCCGGCCGCCGCGGCGTCGCGGAGTCTTCGGGATCGCGCGCCGTCGACCATGAACACGAGACTCAGTGTGGCGAACGCCGCACTGAGCGTGTCTTCCTTGATGACGCTCGAGGATGCGAGAAATGCGGGAGCGGTGGCCACGAACAACGCCGCCGCGACGGCCGTCGTCGTCCCGGCGAATCGGCGGGCGAGACTCCACGTGGCTCCGACGAGAAGAAGCCCCGACAACGCCGTCATGATCCGACCGACGAGAAGCAAGGTCCCCTCGTTGTCGACGGTCCACGCGCCGAAGGACTCCGGCCCGGTGAATTTCCCGGTCGCACGTCCGGCGACGTAGACGGCCCCGTAGGCGGCGAAGTTGACGTAATAGGTCAGGGCGGGCTTGTTGAAGTAGCCGGGATTCGCGGAACCGACGGCGCCGAAGTAGAGCGCGCGCTGAATGTTCACGCGCTCGTCGGGATAGAAGGACTGCGGGTACCCCTCCCCCACCACCGCGAAACCGAGGAGGACCGCGGTCGCGACGAGGACGATCAGAAGCGGACGTGACCCGGTCACGCGGAACCGACCCCTGCGGTCACCGGAGCGAGCGGCTCGGGTCGAGCGGCGGCGATCCGACGTACGCGCTCACGTTCGGCGAGACGCTCCTTGTCGATCGCGAGCGACATGGCGCTGATCAGACCGACGTACCACCACAGAAAGTCGATCTTCATGTGGCTTCCGAAGGACGACGTGAGCACGATGGCGATAAGAATCCCCTGCATCGCGGTCGCATTCGCCCGGAGAGAATCGGCGGCGGGCCCGATCACCTTGGAAGCCTTGATGCGTACCGTCGCGAACCACGCCATCGCGAACATCAGAAAATAGGGAACCGCCGTCAGGATGCCGCCTTCGGCGAGCGTTTGGAACCACGTCGAGTGCGTTACGAAGCCGGGGCCTTTGACGCCGGGTTCGTAAGGGGTGTAGGACCGACTGGCGTAGAACCCCACGTAGCGCGGAGACATCAGCGCGTAGTTGTCCATGCCGACGCCCGTAATCGGGCGTTCGAGGAACATCGTGACCGCGCCCTTCCACAAAAGGATGCGGCTTTGGGCCGACCCGTCTCGGTTCCCTTCGCCGCCGACGCCCGATCGGAATCGATCGACGAACGAATCCGGAACCGCGACGATGAACAGGATCCCGAGGAGCCCCGCCATGATCACGGCACCGAATTTCTTTCGCGAACGTGCGGTCATCCACAAAAGCACGGCGCCGAACGCGAGGAAGCCCGCGCGGGAGCCGGTGGTGATCAGTGCGAGCACGTGGAGCGGGATGAGAAACTTGGCGGCGGATCGCTCGCGCGCGGTGCCTTCCTGCGCGCGGACCCAAAGAAATGCGATCGCGGCGACGAGCACCATCGCGATGTAGTTGGAACCACCGCCTTGGCCGACGCCCAAGTCCACGCGCTGCTCCGTCACTTCGCCCCCGCGGAGACCCGTGACGATGATCGACTTGAGGTTCCACAACATCCCGGCGACGTTGGCCCAGAGGAACGTGTTGATTCGGTCGGCCGTGTCGACGAGGTTCAACGTGAGGAACATCACGAGAACGAGTTTGAAGACGGTGACGGCGCCTTCGTACGCGGTCGCCGTATCTTCGGCCGCGGTGAAAGACCCGATGAAGAGCGTGCCCGATGCGAGAAAGGCGACGAGCATCGTCGGCGTCAGTCGGATCTTCTTCGCCTGCAACACCCATCCGAGTCCGATGGCCGCGGTCAACCAAAGTTGCGGACGAAACCAGTCCGGCTGGTTCCAAACGTCGGGCCGGAAGTAGTACATCGCCACGAGGCCGATGAGTCCCCAAAACGGCCGGAACAACGCCGTGCCCGAGGCGCCGAGCACGTAGAGAAGCATGACGACGAAGCGGAGCGACATGTCAACCCGCTCCCTTCACGCAGTCGAGCAAGGCGGAATCGAAGGAATCCCAACGGAAGTGCTCGGAGACGAACGCCCGTCCCCTTCGTCCGAGTTCGGTCGCTTCGGCGGGATCGAGCAAAAGTCGTTCGGCGGCGGTCGCGAGTTCGGCCGCCGTGTCTCCGACGACGAGATCACGACCGTTCACGGCCCCGAGCGACTCGCCGACCTCGGTGGTCGTCACGACGGCGACGCCCGAAGCCATCGCTTCGAGCACCTTGTTCTGCACGCCGCGTGCGACGCGCAGAGGAAGCAGCGCGACGGAAGCGCGACCGAGATGAGGTTCGATGGAGGGAACCGCCCCCGCGACGACGACGCCGGGAAGTTCGGCGAGATTTCGGACACGGGCGGTCGGGTTTCGCCCGACGACGTGAAATTCGGCGTCGGGCACCGAACGGCGAACGCGCGGCAAGATGTCTTCCGCGGCCCAACAGGCGGCGTCCTCGTTCGCGGTGTAGTCCATCGTGCCGACGAACACCATGACGTGGCCTTCCGGAGCCGACCGCGGACGGTCGGGAATGACGACCCCGTTCGGGATGGCCGCGACGGGCACCGAGGCGACCTTCGTCCGGAAAAGCGAAGCCTCGCGATGCGTGGTCACGATGACCCGTGCGGCCGTTTCCGCGATCCTTCGCTCCATCGCTCGCACGCGTCGTGATTCGAGATCCATGAACCGACGCCGGAAGGCGCCCGCTCCGCCCCATGCCGTCGAACGCGAGTAATCCGCCCACTTCTCGGAATCCACGTCGACGAGATCGGCGACGATCGGAATGCCCTCCGCCTCCGGAATCCCGAAGACGTATCCGAGAGGTTGTGCCGACACCGAGACGATCACGTCGGGACGTCGATGCTTCAGCGCGTCGGCCACGGCACGTCGCGCGGAAGGATGTTCGAACCACGCGAAACTCAGGGCGTCGCCCGCGAGAAAACGGACGATGGCCCGCACACGTCGCGCGAAAGGTGCGAGAAACGGCGCGTGGAGCCGACGGACGCGGGCCCGAATCGCTTCGACGTGATCGAGATCGGCGGGATCGTCGATATGCGTCACCAGTTCCACGTCGTGATCGCGCGCCAACGCCTCCAAGACGTGCCAAGCACGGATCTTGTCTCCCTTGTCGGGAGGATAGGGAAAGCGGTGGACGAGGAGCAGGACCCGCAAGGAGGCGCCCTCAGCCGCCGAATGCCACGGTGCCGAGGACGCGCGCACGAGCGGCGACCAACGCATCGTAGGCGCGTTTGAGCGACGCGCGGTCGCTGCCGCCGATGCGCGAAACGAGGACGACGCCGTCCGTATCCGCGGCGATCACGCGACCGTCCGCCCAACTGTCGACCGCGGGAAGCACCACGATGATCGTCGAGTACGCGGTCGCCAAGGAGGAGACCGCGGAACGGAAGGACCCGGGACGCAACATACGCGCCGCGTCGACACCTTCCGCCCCGGCCGGCAACACGTCGAGCCCCGGTACCGGAGACGGCATCAGCAATGCGGGCGACGGTTCGATGCGTTCGAGGATGATTTCGGCGAGGCCGGGTGAAGGCCGCACCGCGAACATGGAAGCGAGACTCCCCCGACGCAGGTCCGCGTCGATCAAAAGAATCTTGCCGGAGCGCGGTTCCGCCAACGCCAACGCCAAATTACCCGCGATGACGTCGGCACCCTGCCCCTCGCTCGGTGCCGCGACGGCGATCACGCGCGGAGCCGGCGAAAGCGAAGCCAGATTCGCGCGCATTCTCCGGAATTCCTCCGCTCGAGGCGAGGTCGGAGCCGCAGCAACGACGAGCCGCTCGTCGAGAGTCTCGCTGGCGCGCGAAGCGGTCGCAGGGGCGGCGACGCGATCGCCCGCCGTGACGGGTGTCGCGGGAGCGGGCGACGCCGGTGCGGCGCCGGACTCGGCACGCGCGCGTTCGCGGTCTTCCGCGGCCTTCTTCAGTGCGTCTTCCATCCGTCCCATGGGCGTGTTCTCAGTGCGTCCTGCCGCCGAAGAACGGCAGGCGCAGGAAGGTTCGACGCGGAGTTCCGGACGCCGCCGACGCGGATTCGGCCTTCGAAGGCAGCACGTATTGAGGTCCTTCGATTTCTCGCAGGCCCGACATGACCACCTTGTGGTCGACGCGGTGCGTGTCCTCGGTGAACGCGACGAGCAACGCCTTGTCGCAGGCCAAATTGACCACACGGGGGATGCCGCCGGAGTAGCGATGGATGATCTCGACGGCCCGGTCGGTGAAGACGGCCTTTCCGAGCGGTCCCGCGATCCGGAGACGATGGCGGATGTAATCGCCGACCTGCGTCTCGGTGAGCGGCCCCAAGTGATAGCGGAAGCTGATGCGCTGGCGCAATTGTCGCAGAGACGGGTGATCGATGCTCGCGCGCAACTCCGGTTGACCGACGAGCAGAATCTGGATCAACTTTTCGGTCTCGGTTTCGAGGTTCGACACGAGTCGGATTTCCTCGAGAGTCGACAGCGGCAGATCCTGCGCTTCGTCGACGAGCAGGACGACGTTGCGATCCTTCGCCAAGCAGTCGACGAGGAATCGATTGATCCGATCGAGGAGGTCCACGCGATTCGGCGCGACGTCTTCGATTCCGAATTCGCGGGCCACCGCACACAAGAGTTGGACTCCCGTGAGGCGGCTGTTCGTGATGACGGCCGTCACCGTCGACGGCGCCAACTTGCGGAAGAGCGCACGCGTGATGGTCGTCTTTCCCGCGCCGACTTCCCCGGTCAACACGGCGAAGCCGCGACGGGCCTCGACCGTATGCACGAGTTGGGCGAGCGCCTCGGTGTGATGGCCGCTCGGGAAAAAGAAGCTCGTATCGGGAACGTTCGCGAACGGCGCGCGCTCGAATCCGTGAAAAGCTTCGTACATGTCAGTTCTTTCCGTAAACCCGGCGCATCGCGTCGAAGGCCCAGCGGGGCATCGACCCGTTCATGCTGCGGGTGAAGTAGGCGATGTGGAGGTACGCGAGGATGGCCACGAGGATCCCCGCGATGATGAGACCGACTCGACGACGCCCCGCGGCGGCGGTGACCTCGGCGTGGGTCGAAAGATCGCCGACCGAACCGAGCATCGGTACGGGCAGCGCGGTCGCGACTTGGGCGGACGTCGTGAAGGACGGAGATGCGAATTCGCGGAGGAACGCGACGCCGAGTCCCATGAGAAGGCCCACGACGGCCGCCAATCCGATGAACAAGGCGGTATTCGGGAAAACGGGGTCGTCGTCGGCGACTTCGGAAGGCGTCGGAACGCTGAGCGGGACGAACAACGAGCGCGTCTTGTCGACGAATCGTTCCTTCGTGGTCCGCGCCGCACCGTAGGCGGCGGACGCGCTCGCGAGTTCCGCGACGGCCCGATCGACGGTCGCCTTCAATTCACCGGCGCGCCGAACCTTGTCGGGTACCGCCTTGAGTTCGAGATTGAGGGCCTTCAACGTCTCGTCGAGCCGTCCGAGCCGCGACTTGAGACCTTCGACATCCACCTGCAACGTGCGGCGGCGCCCGTCGAGGTCGAGCCACGTTTGATTTTGAGACGTGCTGCGCGAGGTTTCGTCCCATTGCGGCACGCGAGCGAGCCGCGCGGTTTCGGAATCGAGCGCGGCCTTCGTGCGGATGTAGTCGCGGTGAGCCGGCGTGACGCGCTTCGAAAGGCCCGCGAGGGTCTCTTCGAGCTGGTCGACCTTGGCCTTCTGCAGTTTCCACGCGTCGCTCAGCGAGCGGGTCGATCCCGCTTCGACGACCGACGGCACGGCGGTCAGTTGAGCTTCCACGTCGGCCAACGCCTGTTTCTTCGTCTTGAAGTCGGCGTCCGTCGCGTCCCGCTCTTGTTCGAGTTTGCCGAGACGATCCCGGAATCGCGCGTAAGCGTCGTCGGGTGTCCCGTACTCCGCGCCCTCGCGGTTTTGGAACTCTTCGAAGGACCGCATGGCGCTGCGGTGATTCGTCACGGCACCGTTGTAGATCGCCTTCACGGTGTCGTGGGCGCCGCGGATATCCTCGCGGTAACGGCGTTCGAATTCCGCTTGGTACTTGTCGCGGATGCCGTTGACGAACGTC
>JAFMJN010000085.1 GCA_017853435.1 Planctomycetota bacterium
CGCGCCGTCAACGTCAGTCCCAAGAGGCGGGCCGCCTTCTCCGCGTCGTCGAAGAACAGTTCGAAGAAGTCGCCCATGCGGAAGAAGAGCAACCCGTCGGGATGCTTCGACTTTACGCCGAGATACTGCTGCATCATCGGGGTCGTCACGGAGTCGCTCCGTAAAGACGCCGTCCCGACCATTCGAGCATCTGATCTTCGAGAGATATCGGGTACGTGATCGACGCGTCGACGACGGCGCCCGACGCGTCGCGAATCGGAACGAGTCTCGGGAAGACGAATCCGGTGTACGTCGTGGAGTCGTGCTTCTCCCACCGCGCGACGACCTCGTCGCGCAACGCAGGATCGAAACGGACGCCCCACGTCTCCACCAAGTGCTTCGCGCCTTCGAAGTCGCCTTCGGATTTCACACGCTGCACGTCGCGCAAGAGGCGTCCGACGGCTTCGCGGAACGCCGCCGGGTCCGACAGCACGACGAAGCGCTTGCCGTCGCGCTCCACTTCCGCGAGCGCCGACGATTCGGCGAGGATCCAACGCACGATCATCTGTCGATTGCGCATGTGGTCCTCTTCCAATCGGTCGCCCGACTTCACGCGGCGCAACTGCGTGATCGCTCCGTTGCGCGCGTACGACTCGTAGCCCGCGCGAGCCACCGCGTCGACGTCGTCGACGAGGCCGAGTTCCTTCATCCGCGGGTCCGCGAGAAACCACAGCGCCACCAAATCCGCGCGCGCTTCTTCGATGGTGGAGGCGTATTCGCGCAACCACTTCGCCGGATCCCCCGCGCGGTCCGGAGCTTGACGTCCCGACCCGTGGCCGATGATTTCGTGGAGGTCCGTGTGCAATTCGTTGGCGAGGCGTCCGTACGCCTCCGCACGCGCATATTCGGCGTCGTCGAAGCACCACTCGCGGCGCGCCGAGGCGACCGCGCTTCGCTCGTACGCTTCGCAGATGTTCGCGAGGCTGACGGACTTCGATCCGTGGATTTCACGGACGGCTTGATCGTTCGGAAGGTTGATACCGATCGGCGTGACGGGACCCGAATCACCCGTTTCGATCAGGACGTCGATGGACCGGGCGGAGACTCCGGTCACTTCGGGTTTTCGGTACGCCGGATCGAACGGCATGCGCTCTTCGAACCATCGCGCCGATTCGGCGATCGCTTTGAGACGACCGGCTTTCACCGGATCTTCCACCGAGACGATGCCTTCCCACGATCCCTTGCGTCCGCGAGGGTCGACGTAGACCTCGATGAACCCGTTCACCGTGTCCACCAGAGGAGTCGCGTCTTCCACCCACGCCACGTCGTACGCGATGCGATCGGCTTCCTCGCCGGATTTGTGGAACCGAATCAGCGCTTCGAGCGCCCGACGCGTCGGAGGCTCGGCCCACGGCAACGCCGCCTCGAGATGGTCGATCACCTTCGAAAGCGGCTCCGCGTAACGGCCGGGCGGAATACCCCGCGCCGCGTCGCCCGCGCGCCACGGAATCTCGATCGGACGGCCGTCGGGTCCCATTTCGACGTCGGAGTTCAGGGCATACTTCTCGTCGAAGTCGACCAAAGTACGGGTCGTCACTCCGTCGCCGTAGAACGTGCACGCCGACGCTTCCAAGACGTCGACGCCCGGTTCGGGGCTTTTCGCGGTCAGCATCGGCCGATACGTCGGATCGAACAACGTCGCGTCGTGGCGACGGAGCAGAGCGTCGACGGATTCGCCCGATCGCAACGGGAGTCGCGCTCCGAGCGAGACGGCGAGGTTCACGGCGTCCGTCCACGTCGCGCGGTCGAGAGGCAGCGTTTCCTTCTTCGACGTGACGGCATGGTAGGGGCCGTTGTTGATCCAGAAACGCTTGACGTAGGTTTCGACGGCGCGGGCGGTGGCGTCCGAAAACGCGGAGCGCTTCAGGTACACCTCTTCGAGCAACGCGAGGAGTTCGGTGCCGCCCCGGGTTTTTTGATCGAAGTAGATGGGCCGTCCCGCGATCGCCGCCTGCGTCAGATGCCATGCGAGGACGCGCGCCTTCACCGGAAGCGCGCCGAAGGAATCGCAACGGCATTGCACGACCGCCGCGTCGCCGACCTTCTCGAGGAGGTGGCGGGGCTCCTCCTTCCCGGACCGGGTGCCGCTCATGTCACCCCTTCGGCGGGCCCTGGTAGGTCACGAACGACGTCGGCGTCTCCCACACCTTGATCTCGTGAAGAGGCAGGTCCGACAACTTGCGCCAGATCCAGATCGCGATGAACTCGGCGCTCGGATTCGGGATGATTTCGTTCAGGTAGGTGTGGTCGAGCACGTTCACGACGCGTTCGGCGACGACCTTCTTGAGCGACATGAAGTCGAACGCCATCCCCGACCAGGTGTCGAGGGGGGCTTTCACCGTGACCCGCAGTTTGAACGTGTGGCCGTGCAGGTGCTCGCACTTGCCGTGGTAACGGGGCAAGTTGTGTGCGGAATCGAACGTGAAGTCCTTCGAGACGAGGAGGTGGGTCCCCGGCTCGACCGGCATCTCCTCGGCGACCGTGGTCTTCTTGTAGAGCGCCTGATGCAGCTGAGGGAGCCCTTGCGGGGCGGCGGCGCCACCGAGCGCGGCTTCGATCTCCTCCCGCACCAGTTGGAGACCCTGGATCGGCAGGAGGAGGTTGCGCAACTGACCGAGGGCCTCGCCGACCCCCTCGAGCACCCAACGATTCACCGATATATCGGTGGAACGATAGGCTCGGCACCCGGCGACGACCGCGCACTTACCGAGGGTTTCCGCGAGTTCGGCCTTCGGCAGCGTGATCGCCACGAGAAGGGTATCGGCGCGGGGGCAGTCGCCGGATTCCGGCGCGTTGGGGTCCATCGGTGCCATGGCCCCCCACCTTAGCCTCCCGGCCCTCCGACTTCCAATCCGACGGGGCCGCCTGCGTTGACCCCCCGCACCCCGGGGCTTATCATCCGCCCCCGCGTCGGAGTCTCCGGACTCCGGCGGGATAGGGATCAGCACGGACGGAGACTGCGACGCCGCGGCATCGTGGTTGCTTGACGTCCGTGGGAAGAGGGGGCCTCACCCCCCCGATGGGCCGGGATTGATCTCGGCCAGGAACTTGGAGTGATGTGAACATGACGAGGCTTCGCAGCATCTCGGCCCTCACGGCCGTGTTTGGGGTCGTACTCGCCGTTGGACTGACGGGTTGCGGCGGCGGTGGTGGTTCCTCCGGAACGACGACCGTCCCGAATTCGCTCACGGAAATCCGCGTGCAGGGCGTCACGACCCCGCTTTGGCAAAACGTTTCCGGCACGCCCACGTCGCCGCCCGTTTGCCCGACCGGCGTGTTCCTCAACGCCTCGATCACCTTCACCTTCAACGGCGCCGTCAGCCAAGCCTCGCTTCCGCCTCTCGGCGGTCTCGCGCAGGGCTCGGTGAACATCAGCACCACGAACAACGGCACGACGTCGATCGCGCAGGGGTCGTTCACGGTGGTGGACGATCCGACGCTTCCGGCGGGCAACAACCGTCGCGTGATCTTCACGCCCACGCTGCCTTCCTCGGCGACGAATCCGTGCGAATCCGGCTACACGGCGGGCGTCGGCACGCCCGTGGTCGCCGGGGGCGCGACGTTCTCGATCTTCGTCCCGAAGGCCGGCAATTCGACGCAAATCATCGTCGTCGACAACCAACCGCTGTCGACGGAAGCCGTGACTTGCTTCAAGACGTGCCCGTGCCCGCAGCCGGTTCCGGCGACGGAATGCACGGCGGTGTCGACGGACATCGCGGTCGGTCCGCCGTCCGTCATCGCGACAACCCCCGCCACGGCGGACGTTCCGACGGGCTCGGTCGACCCGTGCGCCCTCCCGGGCAATCAGGTCGTCATCACGGTCAGCGAACCGATCTCTCCGGCGAACATCAACGCGCAGAACGTCAAGTTGATCAACACCCTCTCGGGCCTTCAGGTCCCCGGCACGGTGTCGTTCACGCAGGGCGGGTCGGGCGGCGTGCCGGCGACGCGTTCGCGCATCACGTACACCGCGTCGGCTCCGCTCCTCGGTTCGACGATCTACGAGATCACGTTCACGAACAACATCCGCGACTTCGGCAACAACCCGATCGTCACGAACGCGACGAATCCGACGCAACGTCTGCGATTCCAGACGAATCCGGTCAGCTTCGTTCCGGGAACGCCGATTACCGAGTCCTTCAACTCGCCGGTGAATCTCGGCGCATCGACGGGTGCGATCAGCTGGTCGTCGACGGGCTCGGTCGTCGCGACCTACCCGCTCGAGTACGTCGGCAACGGCAGCAACGGCGCGTTCACGCCGGCCGCCGGAACGAACACGCTCGACACCAACGCGACGCAGGGCATCTTCAATTACACGTCGGTGCTCATCAACGCGGGCGTCACCGTGCGCGTGACGGGCGACTACCTGTGCCACTGGCGCGTCCTCGGCGACGTCACCATCAACGGCACCGTGAACCTCTCGGCCGGAACCAACCCCGCGACCGCGGCGGTCGGCACCGCCGAACAAGGCGCGGCGGCGGGTCAGTTCAACAACGGCGGCACCACGTCGCCGAACATCGTGCGCGGCGGACGCGGCAACGCGGGCGGCGGCGACGGTGGTCGCGGCTCGCAGTCCGGCGCAATCCGCACGGAAATCGGCGAGGCCGGCTTCGGCGCGCGCGTGTCGGGCACGGCCAATCCCGGCCCCGCGGGTTCGAACGCCTTCTACGGCGGTGGAGCCGGCGGCGACGCCGGATTCTTCCCCGGCGCGGCCGGTGAGTTCGGTGGGCTCGGTGGCGCGGGCGGTTCCGCGGGAACGACGGGCACGGCGGGTTCGCCGCGCAACACGACGCCCGCGTACCCGAACTGCACGGTCAACACGACCGGTATTCAGGCGATCGCGCAAGCGACCGGCATCCCGCCCGTCTTCGTCTCGCCCATCAGCGAACAAAGCGCGGGTTCGGGCGGCGCCGGTGGCGGCGACCACTTGGACAACGCGCTCACCGCACCGCAGGCCGACGACCAAGGCGGCGGTGGTGGCGGCGGCGGCGGCAGTCTCCGCATCTCGTGCGTCGGCAACTACGCACAGGGTGCGTCGGGCGCGGGCATCATCACCGCGAACGGCGCGGTCGGCGGCGCGGGCTCGACGAACGCGGGCTCCGGCGGCTCCGGCTCCGGCGGTCAGGTGTGGGTCCAAGCGTTCTCGTCGATCACCGTCAGCTCCGCGTCGACGATCAGCGTCGACGGCCCGCTCCGTCTTTCGACGACGGGTTGCGCGGCCGGTGCGGCCGGCGACGGCGGCGAAGGTCTGATCCAGTTCGAGGCGGGCGTCGGTACGCCGAGCACCACCTTCACCCGCTCGCCGGGTGCGGTGTTCACGACGGCTCCATTCCCGTTCTCGGCGGGTGTCACGGGCACGGTCACGTCGACCTTCTTCGACACGACCTACGGCGCTCCGGACTTCACGTCGGTCGCCGAATCGAAGACTCAGGGCAACGCCGCGGGTGCGACGCTCCTCATCGCGTACGAAGGTGCGCCTGAATCGACCGCGACGCCGGGAACTCCCGACGTGACGTTGGTCAAGTCGACTCAAGGTGGTCAGCCGATCACGGCTGCCACCCTCGATGCGCTCGACGGCTACCGCTTCATCCGCTTCAAGATCACGATCACCTATCCGGCTCCGCCGGCGACCCCGGCCAGCGCCACGCTGCCGTCGGTCCAGGACATCACGATCAACTACAACATCGCGCCGACCTGCCCCTGAGGCGGACTCGACGCTGATGCACGACGCGGGGGCCTTTCGGGGCCCCCGCGGTCGTTTCAGGAGCCGACGTAGCGGTCGTAGAGCACGCGGGCGTGCGCGGGATCGCGCGTGCCGCGAATCAACGCGCGCCCGTCGTCGAACACGGTGATCTCGTGTTGCGGGACGCGCAGCGTCAAGGCGAATCCGTTGGTCGACACGTCGCCGACATCGGCCAAGCGCTCGCAGAGGGACGCGAGATTCACCGTGCGACGGCCGGAGGGAATCACCTGCACCGCGTCACGTCCGCAATAGGTCACGACGCGATCGCGCGCACCGCCCTCGAGAAACACGAACTGTCGACGACCGCAGGTAGGGCAATCCGCGTCGGGCTTCGATTCGGCGCCGACGGAGGCGACGCGGAACGGCCAAAGATCGACGGAGATGTAGCCGCGCCGCACCGAACGCGCATCACCCACGAGGAGCTTCAGCGCTTCGGCCACCTCGAGCGCGGCGATCATCGTCGCCGCCGGCGCGATGATCCCCGTCGTTTCGCAGGTTTCGACGCTGCCCGGCGGGGGTGGATCACGAAAGAGGCAACGTAGGCACGGAGTCTCTCCGGGGATGATGACCGCCGAGAGTCCTCGCGCACCGACGCAACCTCCGTAGATCCACGGTACGTCTTCACGCACGCACCAATCGTTCAGGAGATAACGCGTGGCGAAGTTGTCCGTGCCGTCGATGACGAGGTCGGGTTCTTCCAACAGATCGTCGATGGTGTCGGACCGCACGTCCGCGACGCGGGCGACGACGTCGACCGTCGGGTTGAACGCGAGCAGATGTTGACGAAGGGCGACCGCCTTCGGCAGACGTGCCGCGGCGTCGGCTTCGACGTAGAGGGACTGACGCCCGAGATTCGATTCCTCGACCACGTCGCGATCGACGATGACGACGTGACCGACGCCGCTGCGGACGAGTTGCTCGGCCACCGATGCGCCGAGCGCGCCCGCGCCGATCAGCGCGACACGCGCGTCCAACAACTTTTCCTGCCCCTCAAGACCGATTTTCTTGAAGGTCACCTGCCGCGCGTAACGTGCGGCCTTCGGGTCGCGGGGGGCATTCATCCGATGAGAAGGTGTCGGGAGGGCCGGGTCGGATGTCGATCCGTTCCTTGCCCCCTGTGGGACGCCACCTTACGATCCCTCGACGAAAGTCGCCGGGATTTTTCCGGCCGAGATCCCCCCTCCGTGACTCACGACGCCTCCGCGCTCTTCAAGAACGCCCGCTCGCTGTGGTTCCCCGTATCGGTGAACGCGGCGGTGCTCGGGACGTTGGGCGTGATGGCGTTTCACGGCGCCTCGTGGGTCCTCGCATCTCTCTCGGGCAACCCCTCCGGTGCGACCTACCGCGTCGAGGGATTTCTCGTCGGCATGACGGAACTCCTCCGGGGGCGTTGGCCCGGAGACGGCGGCTGGGTCTTCATCGGGCAGCTGATCGTCGCCTACGTGCTGTGGGCACGCCTCGCGCCCGCCATCGCTCGCATCACGGCCGTCCGGGTCGCGAAGGACCACTACATCACGTTGGCCGAGGCCGTCGGCTTTTCACGCGTCCACTTCAACACGACGCTGTTGCACGTACCGGCGATCGCACTTCCCGCCGGGTTCTGCGCCGGAGTCGTCGCCCTCATCGGTGCGATCGCACAACTTTGGGCTCCGGGCTGGATCATCGGAGCTCTGCTCCTCCCCGTCGCCGTTCTTTGCACGGCGATGTTCGGCGCACTCGTCGCGGCCGGAGTCGTGTCGTTCCTCTATTTCCCCGCCGCGGTCGCCATCGAAGGCAAACGGACCTACGACGGGCTCGGTAAGACGTTCAACTACCTCCTCGCACGTCCGTTCTCCGCGCTGACGCACCTCGTGCTCGTCGCCGCGTGGTTCTGGGTGCTCGACGCATGGGTGTTGGGCGATCTCCGCGAGCGGACGGCGAACCTTCTCGGCCTCTTCAATTTCATCGACCAAGCCTCGTTCCGCGACATCGTCCGCGGCAACACCGCGGTCGACGGTCCGGTGGCCACCGCGATCGCCTTCGTGTGGAGCGCCCTTTGGTGGGTCATCACCTGCATCGTGCACGGCGCGTTGATTTCATGGGCGTTCGCAGCCTGCACGTCGTCGTGGCTCATCCTGCGTCAAGACATCGACGGAAACGATCTGACGCACGTCGTCGATACCGCGGAACTCGCCCTCGATCCTTCGTGGGAGACCAAGAAAGACTGACGGGCCTCCCGGATCAACCGGGAAGCCCGTCCATGTCGCGTAGCGATGCGTTCGAGGTCAGGGGACGATCGTCACCTGCACCGCGTTCGACGAATACCCGCTGAGCGTCGACCCGGCGCCGAACGTCACGTAGCCGAACCAAAGGTTCAGACCGACGAGCGACGGCGGCAGTGCGGGGATCGACGAGACCGCGGTACCGAGTCCCTGCGCATCGAGGATGCCGATGAAGTTCTGGAACAACGGGCTGATGTTCGCATCCTGCAATCCGAGGAACGTGATCGAGTCGATGTAGACCGGAATCACCGCGTTGTTCTGCGACGGATCGAGCACGAGCCCCGGCGAACCACCGGTACCGGACACCAACATGATGTACGGAGCGCCGATGTTGGTCGGACCGCCGACCATGTTGAGGTTCAAATTCGCGCCGACCGCGGCGGAGATCGTATCGACGCCACCGGTGTTGAGCGGCGACTCATAGAGACGGAAGTCGTCGATCGTGAGCGGACGGCAGTTCGCGTTCGCGACGATGAATTCGCGGTAGCCCATGTAGAAGGTGCCGATGGTCGGCGTCGCGGACGTGAACTGGTAGCGGGTGCCGTCGAGGACGGAGCCCACCGTGCCGCCGAAGTAGGCGTCGATGCGATTGCCGGACGTCTGCAGGCGGAGGCGTTGCCAACCGTCGTTGACGCCGGGCACGATCGGGATCGAGGCGAGGACGATTTCCGTGTCGCCGCCGTTGCCCTCATCGAGAAGGCTCAGCGTTCCGCCGGTCGAGGTGGCGTAGTAGGTCCAGTTGACACCGGTCATACCCGCCGCATTGTTCAATCCCGTCAACCCCGGAATCGTGTAGTTGTTGAACGTTTCGGTCGTGCCGCGCACGCCCATCGACCACTGCTCGGTGTCGGCGCCGACGAGAGCCACGGTGCGAATGTACACCCAGCAGTCGAAGGTGATGTCCGACTTGGGCATCGAATTCCACATCGCGGTGTTGCCACCGCCCGCCGGATCCCAGTGAATCATGGCGTAGCCGCCCTGCGGGGACGTGGGAATCGCGTTGGGGTTGGAGTTCGCGGGATTCGCGGCCGGAATGCCGGACGTGATCGGATCGATCACGCGCGGCGCACGGAACGACCAACCGAAATTCGCCACGACGGATTCCGGCACCACGCTGTCGAACGCATCCGCGTAGGGCAGGAGATTCGGAAGATTGTTGGTCACACCCGGGGACGCCGGGAGCAAACCGAAATCGTGGCTGTTGTTGTTCGTGTCGTAACCGTCGAACCAGCGCGACCATGATTGGACGGCGACGTCGTTCGCGGTGAGATTGCCCCAAATCGCCGCCCCTTCGATGAGTCCGATCGGGAACGCCGGCGTGGTCGGAGCCTTGCTGCCTTCGTACGTGACCGAATCCACGATGGAATTGGTTCCGTCGACGAGCGCGGTCGTTTCGATGTCGTTCTCGAAGAGATTGGTCGACGCCGTGCCGTTGACGAGCACCTGATTCACGTTCGGCATGAGGGGCGAGCCCATCACGTAGTAGCCGCCCGGAGCGATCACGGTCGTCGCGCTGCCGACGGCACCCGGAATCGTGTAGTCGGGGTTGTTGTCGGTGCCGGGCGTGAGATCCCACGAGCGCAGGATCCAACCGCTGATGTCGACGGCGGTCGTACCCGCGTTGTAGAGCTCGACGAACTCGCGGTCGTCGGTACCCGCGTCGTCGTACTGAATTTCGTTGATGACGACTTGCGCGCCCGACACCGCACACAAGGTCGCGACGCCGAGAAGGAACTTCAATGACTTCACGTGGATCTCCGGGTGGACGCGCGGTGGAGTTTTTCCGCCGCGTCGACGTCCGTTCACACATAAAGGATAAGTTTTTCGAAGCCTGCGGTCAAAACCGTCGACTCCGGATCGAACCGATTTCTCCGACGCGCGCGGGGGTTCGGAGACAAGTCTTTGCCTCCGTGCCATTAGCGACGTCAGCGCTCCTTCTCGAACTCGTCCCCTTTCGTCCACGCGGGGCGACGATCGGCGTCGGTCACCCGACAAAGGACGGCTAGCCAAAGCCGCAAATCATCCACCGCGCCGTCCAGTCGCCAACGCGCATCGATCTCATCCGACGGCTGGTGGTAGTGAAGCGCCGTGTACGACCGTTGGACGGAGCGACGCGTCTCGCCGTCTTCGAGGAAGTCCGAACCGCTCCCCGGATAGATCGAGGGCACGCCGATCCGCGCGAAGTTGAAGTGGTCGGATCGGTAGAACATGCCCGTCTCGGGGTTCGCGTCGGGCAAAACCTTGCGGCCGCGGGCGGAAGCCTCGGCCACGACGTCTTCCGTCAACGTGCTGC
>JAFMJN010000086.1 GCA_017853435.1 Planctomycetota bacterium
GCGCGTGCGGATTGTCGCCCTCGCGCGCATGGATGAAACTCTCCGCCGACGACCCGACCGCCGCCGTCTTCACGGGCGGCCGGATCGCCCGGCGCAGGCTGGGAGCCGCGATTGCGTTCGGTCTTCGTTACTTCGCGCAGTGAGCGTCGAACATCTTCTTGAGGTCGCCCGCGATTTCCTGCGGCATGCGTCCCTCGATGTTCCAACGCTGCATCAGGGCGACGATCCGTCCGCCCTTGAACAGGGCGATCGCGGGGGACGAGGGCGGCGCACCGTCGAAGTAGGCGCGGGCCTGTTTCGTCGCCTCCACATCCTGACCGGCGAAGACCGTCGTCACCGCATCCGGGAGCGTCCCGTGCGTCAGGGCCAGTTTAAGTCCCGGGCGCGCGCCGCCTGCGGCGCATCCGCACACGGAATTGACGAAAACCAGCACGGTTCCGTCGGAATTCTTGAGAACCGCGTCGACCTCGGCGGCGTTGCGAAGTTCCTTGACACCGATCGAAGTCAATTCCCCGCGCATCGGGGCGACCATCATTTCGTCGTAGGGCATATCAGTTTCCTCGTCGCGCCGGGTGTGTAGGACGCAGGGGTACGCTAGCATGCTCCCAGCGCCCTCATCGAGGGAGGTACTCATGCGTGTACTCGTGACTGGAGCGACGGGCTTCGTCGGCCCGGCGGTTGTAAGTAAGTTCCGCGCCCGCAAGGACGCCGTCCGCATCGTGACCCGCGATATGGTCAAGGCAACGGCGGAACTCGGCCCTGAACTCGACGTTGTATCCCTGAAGGATCCGCCGGCGAAGTGTCTCGGTGGTGTCGACGCGGTCGTCAACCTCATGGGCGAACCGATCGTCGGCAAGCGATGGACCGACGCGCAGCGCGCCGAACTTCGGCGCAGCCGTGTGGATGCGACGCGCGCTTTGGTCCAAGCGATGCGCGGCCTTCCCGAAGGCGAGCGGCCCAAGGTGCTCGTTTCCGCCTCCGCCGTCGGCTGGTACGGCCCCTGCGGCGACGAAGAGTTGACCGAAGAATCCGCCGCCGGCCACGGCTTCCTCGAAGACATGTGCCGCGATTGGGAAGCGGCGGCGCGCGAAGCCGAATCTCTCGGCGTGCGCGTCGTGATGATCCGTATCGGCATCGTGTTGGGTAAGAACGGCGGTGCGCTCGAGAAGATGCTGCCTCCGTTCCGACTCGGCCTCGGCGGCCCGATCGGCAACGGTGCTCACTGGATGAGTTGGATCCACAAGGACGATCTCGCCCGACTCATCGTCTTCGCCGTGGACACGCCGACGTTGACCGGCCCCGTCAACGGAACCGCGCCGAGCCCCGTGACGAACGGCACGTTCACGCGCGCCCTCTCCAAAACCCTCGGTCGGCCCGCGGTCTTCCCGGTCCCGCCTTTCGCCCTCAAGTTGGCGCTCGGCGATGCCGCGGTCCTTCTCACGACGGGACAGCGGGTGATTCCGCGCAAGGCACTTCGAGCGGGGTTCGCGTTCAATTACGCGAACGTCGAGGACGCGCTCGCGCAGATTCTGAAGTAGGCATCCGCCGAAAGAGGACGACCCTCGTCGGGCCTTCGCCGGACGAGGGTCGTTTCATGTCCACAGTTCGGGCGTCTTCAGGACGCGGGCTTGTCCTTCTTCGACGGGATGTCTTCGAATGCCATTCCGAGGCGGGCGCCCGCGAGATCCGAACGATCGACGACCGCCGCGGCCGCAACGCCGAGCGTGACCGCGATCGTCTCGCTGATTTCTTCACGGGTCGCCCCGTCGCGAATGGCCTTCTTGATGTGGCCGTCCATGCAGTTTTGGCAATTGAAGGCGAGACTGGCCGCGATCGCGATCAGTTCCTTGGTCTTGCGGTCGAGCGCCGCGTCGCGCTCGGAATAGGTGACCTTGTAGAACTCGAGATACGGTGCCTTGACCGCGGGGTCGATGAGCGCATAGGACTTCACGTCCTTGTGGGTTTGGCGTCCGTCGGTGGAGTCGGGTGAGGGGGTCAAAAGGGGTCTCCGGCTGCGTATCTTATCGGCTTCCGGGGGCCGCACGACTTGTGGCGGCTTTCTTCAGGGTCTCTCCGAGAAAGCGGAGGGCGTGGGGGTGGGCGTCCTTCAGATAATCCCAACCATGGTTTCCCGGTCGAATCTCGCAGATTCGAGGGATCTTCCTCTCGGTGAGCACCTCGCCGAGATGTCGGCACCCGTCGTCGAACGCATATCGGTCTTCCGATCCGCAGTCGAGATAGATGGCCGGAGCCGTTTCCGGATCCAGTTTCCGAGCGAGATGCAAGGGATTGACCGACTTCCATCGCGCGGCGTCGATCGGATCGCCGAAAACGTCCGCGACTTCGGCGGCGAGGAATCCCATCGCGCGTTGAGCGCGACTCGACCAGGCCGCCGTGTCGTCGGGAAGGATCGCCGCCGAATGCACGGCGACCGCGGCGAACAGGTCGGGACGCATGAAGGCGAAATGCAGGGCCCCGAATCCTCCCATGGAGGATCCGACGATCGCGCGCGCGCTGCGCGTGCGCGTGGTGCGGAAGGTCGCATCCGCCCACGGAACGCATTCGTCGATGAAGAAGCGGGCGTAAGGGCGTTTGCCGTCGATCGTGTCGCAATAAAACGACATCCCGGCATCGGGGGCGACGACGATCACGGGCGGCAACTCACCGGCGGTGATCGCCGCCTCGAGCATCGAGGCTCCGCCACGTTGCACCCAACGATCGGCGTTTTCGAACAGGCCGTGAAGGAAGTACACCACCGGGTAGCGAACCTCGGCACGATCTTTGGCGTCGTAGCCTTCGGGCATGTACGTCACGACACCGACTTCCTTCGGCATCAGTTTCGAAGGCACCGTTGTCCGAGTCACACGTCCCTTCAGAGTTTTCGCGACGGTGTCGAACCCCGAACCACGACGGGGGCGGGATGACGGACGGGAATCCTGTCCGTGGGAAGCGCTACCCGCGACGAGGAGGAAAAGGAGGAACCACACCCGCATGGCGTGAAAGTACCACACGTCGAAATCAGCGGACGTTTCGTACCCGGACGGTGCGGATCACGGCACCGACGACGACCGAGGCCGCGACGACGCCCGGCCCTACGGGAATGTCCAGCATGACCGCGGCCACGGGACCCCACCAAGCGGCGAGCCATCCCGAAACGCGGGCTTCGGTTTCCGCCGAACCGGAGACGTTGCCGCGATGCCGTGCGAATGCGGCCGGAAGCAGCAGGAGCCCCGAGGTGATGAGGGGGCCGAGCGCCTGCGTCGCGAACATCACCGCAAACCCGAGCGCCCCCGCGAAGCCGAGCGCGGCCCGTTCGATCGACACGCCCGCCGCTCGCGCCGAATCGGGATAAGCGGCGGTGAAAAGCCACGTTCGGCGCTCGGCGAACGTCACGAGTACCGGAACGACCAAGAAAGCGAGCAGTGGAAGTTTCGCCGAGGTAAGCCCGAGCACTTCGCCGTGGAGAAGGGGTTCGAGGCGGGTTTCGCCGAACGGAGAGAGTGCGCGGGCGACCTCCGTGACGGCGAGCGACGCGATGAAACACGCGGCGACGCCGAGCGTCGCCGACTCTCGTCGGAACCGGGAGGTGACGAGAAGGCCCGCGGCGGTTCCGACGAGGACCCCGATCAGAAGTGCCGTCGGGTGCGGCTCGCCGCGTGCGTCGGCGATCGGGAGGGCGAGCGCGATCGCCATGCCCGCGAAGGCCCACTGGGGAAGGGCGATCGTCGTCAGTGTCTGTCGACGGAACGACGCGTGGAGTCCGAGAGGCGGCAATACCGTCGCCGCGAGGAAGACCGCCACCCACGCAGGCAGAAACTCGTTCCAAAGGACGGCGTGCGCCTCGATGAGGTGATCGAAGAAGGTCCCGACGTTCGGAATCACCGGGGCCTCCGAGACGGAGCGGGAAGGACGAGGGTCGTCGACTCGGGCTGCGTCCACACATCGGGACGGTGGGTGACGACGACGGCGATGCGCCCGGTCGTCGACAGACGGCTTCGGAGCAGATCGGCCAGTTTCTTCTCGCCTTCGTCGTCGACCGCGGACGTCGCTTCGTCGAACAGCAGGACGGGCGCGGGCGAAAGGAGAGCCGCGGCGAATCGCGCGCGCTGCCGTTCACCACCCGACAGCGTCGACATGCGACGGGCTCCGCGACCCTCGAGTCCGACATCCGAAAGTGCGGCGTGTCGCGCGTCCGCTCGGGACCGTGCCGAACCGTCGTTCGCTTGGACGAGAGTGAGGACTTCGTCGACGCCGAGCGGTACTTGCTCTTCGTCTTCCGGACCCTGAGCGACGTAGGCGACCGTGGAAGGAACGGCGAGCTGCCCGGACTCGATCGGATGGAGTCCGGCCAACGTGCGAAGCAGGGTGGTTTTTCCGCACCCGTTCGGTCCGCGGAGAACGAGCAAGTCGCCCGGTCCGAGGGTGAACGACACGGGGCCGATACGGACTCCCGGCGAAGGGACGACGATCAGTTCCGCCGCCGAGAGTCGCGACATGGTCAGAGCGCCTTCGGAGACGGTGCCGCCTCCGACAACGTCGTGACGAGGTGTTCCATCCACGACAACCAACTCGTATCGGGGGCGCGTCCCGTGGATCCCATCGGAAGAGCGATCACGCGGATTCCCGTCGACGCGGCGATCGATTCGGTCAGCCCGCTCGATTTCCACGACGGAACGAGAAGCGCACAGGGCTTTTCGGCCCGAATGATTCCGACGACTTTGGCGACGTGGGCCGGTGACGGCTCAAGTCCGGGAGTCGCTTCGAGGTCGGCGATGATCTTGCAACCGGTCGCCGCGGTGAAGTAGGGGAAGAAGCCGTGCCGACACACGAACTTCACTCCGCGGAGTCGCTCGAGTTTCGGTTTCCATTCGGCCAACTTCGCATCGAGCTTTTTCTCGAAGGTGGCGAGACCGGCGTCGAAAGCCGACTTCTTGTCGGGGGCGCGTCGAATGAAGCCCTCGGCGATCTTGCGGGCGATGTGCCGACCGCCTTCCGGGCTCGCGTTGAAGTGGGGGTTGCCCTTCGCGTGGAGATCCGTTCCCTTCGAACGATCGAGCGAGGCCGGGATCTCGAGCGGCGTGATACCGCTCGAGACGTCGACGTGCCCGACCGCACCGGGAAGGATCGCATCGTTGCGGGCCCCTTCGAGCAGCGGGGGAAGCCACGCATGTTCGAGGTCGAGCCCCATGACGAGCAGCACGTCCGCCTTGCGAAGTTTGATCAGCGTCGACGGTCGGGCCGAAACCCGATGGGGATCCTGATCGCCGAACGACAGGACTTCGCAGGCGATTTCCTTGCCGCCGATTTCCCGCGCGATGTCGCCGAGGTCGTGCGTGGTGGCGACGACGGTCAGCGACTGCGCGGAGAGGTGCGCGGCGAGAAAAAGAAACGCGACGGCGAAGAGGCGACTACCAGGCGAGACCATGTTCATGGCTCCCGAGAATGAGCGTCCACTGCAGCATCAAGTAACCGTACGATTCGTCGGCGAGTGCGTCGTCGATCAAGCCGCCTTCGAGACGCACACGGTTGAACTCGTTGACGTTCCAAGTCACCGCCAACGATACGGCGTCCGTCGAAAGGGATGCGTCGTCGAGGTGGCTGAAGGTGTCGAAGCGGGCTCCGATGCTCCAACGCGCGTCGATTCCGTACTGCGCCATGAGGTAGCCGCCGTTGCCGCGGGCGTGGACGCCGGTGAACGTCGGGGGCTCGAGAGAATCGTCGACGATCTCTTCGCGCGCCAAGATCCATTCGCCGCCGACGAGGAAGTCACCGCCTTCGCGCGACGGGTTCTTCCGGTGCCAGAACACGTCGACACCCCAGACCCATCGATCGGACGCCGCCGTATCGACGACGGAGTTCGTCGGCGGGTCGGAGAAGAAGAACGCGCGTTCGCTCGGTGCACCGATTCCGCTCGCGCCGACGCGCAGCGTATCGTCGGATCCGAGATCGATGGATGCCGAAACGCGAGCGGTCCACACGAAGTTCTCGGTGCCGCGTTTTCCGAACGGTTCGGCCCCCTCTTCTTCGTCGCCGTGCGCGTGCTCTCCCGCCGCGGGGCCTTGGATCGCATGGCTGTCGCCGTCGAGACGGTTGCCGACGCCCACGCTCCAACGCACCGGGACGTCGCCGACGGCGAACCAATGGTGGAGTGCGGCGCCGGTCGTGACGGCGCGACCACCGAGGTATTCCTGAATCGCGTAGGGCTTGTCCACGAACTGCAGTTCGTGGTCGTGCTGCGGAGACGCGACACCGAAATCGATCGGCATGCGTCCCGCCCGCAGCGTGAAGGTGCTCGGCAGCCCCTTGTCCCAATCGGCGTAGGCGTCCTCGATGCCGATTTCCTCTTCGTCGGCCGAAAGGACGAGGTTGTACTTCACGTGCGGATCGATTCGACCCGAAAAACCGATCTCGACCGAACGCAGTCGGAATTGGTTGTCGGACTCGAACGAATCGTCACGTCCCGACGTGGTCAGGATGAGATCGGAAGTGAGGCCGATCGCCGGATTGAACGCGTTACCGAAGCGCGTCGATCGAGGCAGTCCTGCGGCGTCGAACGTCGCGGCGGCGGCTTCGACCGCGTTCGTGCGTTCGACCACCTTCGGATCCTCCGACGCGGTCTTTAAGCGCGCCAGTTCACCTTCGAGAGCCGCGATGCGATTTTCGTACTTGGCCTGCATCTCGTTCATGCGGGCTTCGAGGGATTTCACGTCTTGGGCGCCGAGCCCCGACGTGCAGAGACCGAGAACGGCACCGGCGAAAAGGGCCGACGGACCCTTCCCGTCGTTGAGGGAAACGGACATGGACATCTCCGAAAAAGGCGGCTTCGACCCCGGATCGGGTGGTGAGCCGAATCACGATGACGGGTTACGAACGCGGGGGAGACGTCGGAGGAGGACCGCGCGCGCACGCCGAGACGTCCGCCGCTTCGGGAGCACCGATCCGCATGACACCGACGGACCAAGTGCCGGAGGAGGCCACGCCGACGTCGGCGACCGCATGAACCGTTTCAACGGATTGAGACGCGAGCACGCACGTCGGGCATTCCTTGCCGTGATCGTGGTCGTGATCGTGTCGGTGGCCGAGCGCGTCGGTGGCGGCCCAAAGCCATCCCGCCAGCGCCAAGACGGCGAGCAACGCGGGTAGACGGAAGGGCAATCGACGACTCACGGCGGGCGGAAAATAACATTTCGCGCCGAACGGCGTCAAACCATCGAGGCGCGGGCCGGGTCCCTTCGAAAGAAATTCGTTCTTTCCGACGACTTTCGTTGGGCGAACTCGGGCGGACGGGCGGGGTAGGATCCGGCGCGGTCGCCATGAACCCTCGAAGTCGCCCTTCCATCGTCGCCAAGGACGTCGTCCGAATCATCGAAGGGCGTCGCATTCTCGACGGCGTGTCGCTCGACATCCACGAAGGGGAGTTCTTCTCGCTGCTCGGACCGTCCGGATGCGGGAAGACGACGTTGCTCCGGTGCATCGCCGGGTTCGACCGACCCGATGCGGGCACTCTCGAACTCGACGGGGTGGATCTCGCGCGGGTCCCCACCCATCGCCGCGATCTCAACATGGTGTTTCAAAGCTACGCGCTCTTTCCGCACCTCGACGTCTTCGAGAACGTCGCGTTCGGTCTTCGGTTGGCGGGTTCTTCCTCGATCGCCGAGAAGGTCCGGGAAGCGTTGGACTTGGTGTCGCTCGCGGGAGCGGAACGTCGCAAGCCCGCCACGCTTTCCGGCGGCGAGCAACAACGCGTCGCCTTGGCCCGCGCCATCGTCACGCGCCCGAAGGCGTTGTTGCTCGACGAACCCTTGGGCGCGCTCGACCTGAAACTTCGCAAGGGATTGCAGGTCGAATTGCGACGCATCCAGAAGACGCTCGGAATGACGTTTCTCTACGTGACCCACGATCAGGACGAAGCGTTGAGCATGTCGGACCGCATCGCGGTCATGGACGGCGGCAAGGTGCGACAGATCGGGACGCCCGACGCGGTCTATCGTCGCCCCGCCGACGAGTTCGTCGCGCGTTTCGTCGGAGCGGTCAACGTCGTCGTGCGCGACGGACGTCGTGTCGCGATTCGGCCGGAAGCCGTGCGTTTGGCGGAGTCGTCGGAGATCGTCGGAACCGTCGATTCGGTTTCCTACTTCGGCGCTCGCTCTCTCGTACGGGTCGCCGTCGGAGACGCGACGTGGCTCGTCGAAATCCCCGGCTCGATGGGGCGAAACGTCGTCGTCGGCGGGAGCGTGGCGCTCGCGGTCGATTGGGCCGATGCGTGGCCGCTCGAGGGGGCCCCATCGTGAACGACCGACGGTGGTGGCTTTTTCCTCCGATCGCATGGCTTTTGGTGTTTCTCGCCCTACCGGTCGCGGTAACGGCATCGAAGGCATTCTCCGCCGCGGGCGTCGAAGCCCTCGCGTCGCCCACGACGTGGCGTCTCGTCGGCGTATCGACGCTCGTCGCCGCGGTCACGACGGCCGCCTGTCTCGTCGCCGGATATCCCGTCGCATGGTGCATCTCCCGAATGCCGGAGCGTCGGCGTCGATGGGTGTTGTTTCTCGTGGTCCTTCCTTTTTGGGCCAATCTCCTCGTGCGCACCTACGCGTTGATGACGATGCTGCGGCCCTTCAGTGTCCTCGATACGTGGTTCGCGGCGGTGTTCGGTTTGTGGCACGGATGGCTTCCCTTCATGGTGCTGCCGCTCTACAACGCGATCGAGAAATTGCCGCCGCGCCTCGCGGAAGCCGCCGCGGACCTCGGGGCCGGACCGGCGCAGGTGTTCTTCAAAGTCATCGTTCCGGCGACGATGCCCGGAATCGTCGCGGGATGCGTCCTCGTCTTCATTCCCGTGCTCGGTGCTTTCGCCACGCCGGAAATGCTCGGTGGAGCGCAGGCCTTCATGGCCGGAAGCCGCATCCAGCTCGCGTTCCTCTCCGGACGCAACCCCGAGGCGGGTGCCGCCATGACGCTCGTCCTGACCGCGATCACCCTGCTTCTCCTTTGGGGATACCGCCGGGTGCATCGATCCGAGGGTCTCCTATGAGCCGCGTCGCGACGACGTGGACGATCGGCGTCCTCGTGCTTCTTTGGGTGCCCATCGTTCTTCTCGCGGCGTTTTCATTCAACGAGGCACGCTTCGCGACGACCTTCACCGCCTTCACGCTCGATTGGTACGTGAGGCTTTTCGAGGATCGCGAGTTGCGGGGCATTCTCGTCAACACGCTCGTCGTCGCGGGTGGTTCGGCGCTCCTCTCGACGGTGCTCGGAACCATGGCCGCGATGGGGCTCCGAGGCACCTTCGCCGGGAAACGCGTCGCCGCCGGGTTGGTCACGCTTCCCGTGATGATCCCGGACATCGTTCTCGCGATTTCGCTGCTCGTTCTGTTTCGGGCCGGGGGGATTCCGCTCTCTCTCGGGACGGCGCTCGTCGCGCACACGACGTTCAACTTGGCCTACGTCGCGATCGTCGTCTCCGCCCGCGCGGAGTCTCTCGATCCGTCGCTCGAAGCCGCGGCGATGGATCTCGGATGCACGCCGACGCAGGCGTGGTTCAAGGTGACGTTGCCCGCGCTAGCCCCCGCGATCGCGTCCGGAGCGCTGTTGGCCTTCACGTTGTCGTTCGACGACTTCGTCATCACCTATTTCACGACGGGGCCCGGTGACGGAACATTGCCCGTCAAGATCTTCTCCATGGTGCGCCACGGGATCTCTCCGAAGGTCCACGCCCTCGCGACGTTGATTTTGACCGGGTCGGTGGTGCTCATCGTGCTCGCGCGCGCCCTCGCGGGAACCCCGAAGGAGGTTCGGACATGATTCGTTGGATGCTCGCCGCATGTCTCGTCGTGGCCGGATGCTCGAATCCGGTCCCGACGCTTCATGTTTTCAACTGGCCCGACTATTTCGCCTCGGACACCATCGCGAACTTCGAAAAGGAGTTCGGTTGCAAGGTGGTGCTCGACTACTTTGATTCTCCCGAAATGCTGCGGGCGAAACTCGAGCATCCGCCTTCGGGATTCGACGTCGTGTTTCCGAGCGACGAGATCGTTCCGAGTCTCGTGTCGGCGTCGCTCGTCGAGCCCCTCGATCGCACGAAGATTCCGAATTTCGTCCACATCGACGCGCGTTTCAAAGGATTGGACTTCGATCGAACGAACACGCATACCGTGCCCTACATGTGGGGCATGACCGGTGTCGCCTGGAACACGAAATCGGTGCCGGGCGGAATCAACTCGTGGAAGCAGTTGTTCGACGGGGCGGGAACACGCAAGTCGACCTACCTCGACGACGGTCACGAAGTGCTCGTGGCGGCGATGTTCGCCAA
>JAFMJN010000087.1 GCA_017853435.1 Planctomycetota bacterium
GGCATAACCGCCAAGAGAAACTACGCCCTCCTGGATACGGGCTCCGCCCGAATCGTTCAGACCGATGACCGGTCGGCCGGTCTTCATGGCCATGTCCATCACCTTGCAGATCTTCGCCGCGTGGGTCTCGGACAGCGAACCGCCGAAGACGGTGAAGTCCTGCGAGAACACGTAGACGTCGCGCCCGCCGATCGTGCCCCACCCCGTGACGACGCCGTCTCCCGGGATCTGCTGTTTCTCGAGTCCGAAGTCGGTGCAGCGATGGGTCACGAACATGTCGAGTTCGGTGAACGATCCCGGATCGAGGAGGAGATCGAGGCGCTCGCGGGCGGTCAGTTTGCCGCGCTTGTGCTGGGCGTCGATGCGCTCCTTGCCGCCGCCCATTCGAGCGGCCTCGCGCATGCGCTTCAGTTCTTCACGGGGGTCGGTGGCCAATGTCGTCTCCTCGGGGATGCTGCGTGCGACGGATCCGGAAGCGGATCAGTCGCCGTGTTTCGGGGGTTCTGAAAGTTCGACGAGCACGCCGCCCGTGGCCTTCGGATGAACGAAGGCGATGCGGCAGTCGTGCGCTCCGGGACGCGGCTCGGAATCGATCAACGCGAATCCGGCCGCGCCGAGCGCCGCGAGATCGGTGTCGACGGAATCGGTTTCGAGGCACACGTGATGAAGTCCGGGTCCGCGTTTCTCGAGGAACTTGGCCACCGGCGATTCGGGCGACGTCGGAACCATGAGTTCGACGCAGAACGCTCCGATCGTCATCCGGGCGACGCGCACCTTTTGATCCACGACGGTTTCGACGTGGGTGCAACGGAATCCGAGCGCGGTCCACGCGTCGATCCCCTTTTCGAGATCGGTCACGGCGACGGCCACGTGTTCGATGCCCTTGACGGTCATGCGGAGCCCCTCAGAAAACCGACCGTTCGCGCCACCGCCCGAACACGCGTTCGAGGCAGGTGCAGATTTCTCCGAGCGTCACGTCCGATTCGACGCATCGAAGGACCGGGTCGAAGAGATTGCCCCCGTCGACCGCCGCCGCGTGCAACGCGGACAACGCGTCGTTCGCGGCTCCGGGCGCACGTCGGCCGCGCACCTCGAGGATCTTCGCGATGCGCGCGTCGCGCACGGAATCGTCCACGCCGAACAGATCGACGGGAGTCTCCTCTTCGACGCGATAGCGATTGACGCCGACCACGATGCGCGAACCGTCTTCGACCGCCTTTTGCGCGGCGTACGCCGCACGGTGGATTTCGCGTTGATGGAATCCGGCTTCGACCGCGCGCACGGCACCGCCGAGCCGATCGATCTCGCGGATCAATTCCCGAGCCCCCGACTCGACGGCGTCGGTCAGGCTCTCGATGAACGGGGATCCGCCGAGCGGATCGACGACCGACGTCACTCCCGATTCGTCCATCAGAATCTGCTGCGTCCGCAACGCGAGGCGCGCGGCTTCCGCGGAAGGCAGCGAAAGCGCTTCATCGCGGGAATTGGTGTGCAAACTCTGGGTGCCGCCGAGAACCGCCGCGAGCGCTTGGACGGTGACGCGCACCGCGTTGTTCTCCGGCTGATCCGCCGTGAGGGTCGAGCCCGCGGTCTGCGTATGGAAACGCAGCATGAGACTTTTTTGGTCCTTCGGCGAAAAGCGCTCCGCCATGAGCGTCGACCAAAGTCGACGCGCCGCCCGGAACTTCGCGATCTCTTCGAAGAAATCGTTGTGGGCGTTGAAGAAGAACGAAATCCGCGGCGCGAAACGATCGACGGGCAGTCCACGGTCGACCGCCGCCGCCACGTAGGCCAATCCGTTGGCGAGCGTGAAGGCGACTTCCTGGACGGCGGTGCACCCCGCCTCGCGCATGTGATAGCCGGAGACCGACACCGTGTTGAATTGAGGCAGACGCGTCGACGCCGCTTCGAAGATGTCGGTGATGAGGCGAATCGAAGGCGCGGGCGGGAAACGGTAGGTGCCGCGCGCCGCGTACTCCTTCAGAATGTCGTTTTGGATCGTTCCGGAGAGATCCTTCTCGGGCACTCCCTGCCGCCGCCCCGCCGCCGTGTAGAGCGCGAGCAGAATGATCGCCGTGGCGTTGATCGTCATCGACGTCGAAACCGACCCGAGCGGAATCCCGTCGAACAACTCCAACATGTCGTCGAGCGTCGCGATCGACACGCCGACTTTCCCCACTTCTCCGTCGGACAACGGATCGTCGGGATCGAATCCCATCTGCGTCGGCAAGTCGAACGCCGTCGACAAACCCGTCTGTCCGTTCGCGAGCAGGTAACGGAAACGTTCGTTGGTCGCCTTCGCCGTCGAGAACCCCGCGTACTGACGGATCGTCCACGGCCGACCGAGGTACATCGTCGGGTGGATGCCGCGCAGGTAGGGAGCCTCACCCGGCAGGCCGAGCCCGTCCGTTTGCCCGGGCCACGCGTAGACCGGGTCGAGTCGCACACCGGACGGGGTGGACTTCGGGGTCGCACCGGCTCCGAGTTTGCTCGTGAACGCTTCGAACCGGGGTTCCCCGGCGGAGGGATTCCGCGCTTCCGTCATGGGGGGAATCCTACGTGTTGGCCCCCCGGTCCACAGCCTCCCCGGGGTATAACGAGGGCATGGTTCGCCTTCCGGTCCTCGTCCTCCTTCTCGCCGCGGCTGCGGGTTCCGGCACGGCGCAGGCCCCCCCGGAACTCTCGCTGGAAAGCCTGAAAAAACTGGCCGCTCCGGCTCGCCCGGTTCCGGTTCGCCTCGACGATCAGGCGGCGGACACGGTTTGGTTCGTCGCCGGGGATGCCGAGCCGTTCGGCACCGACGGGGTCTACCACCCCGCGAAGGACGTGGTCGTTCGCAAGGACGCGTCGTTCATCGCGGGCTTCGCGGCCCATCTCTACGGGCGCACGGCTTCCGATGTCGCATCGGCATCCCGTCCCACGCTCGTTCGCGTCGACCGCCCCGCCGTCGACGCCTCCACGGTCTCGGCGTGGGCCGACGACGTCCACGCCGGGTCGTTCCGCGCGGTCACGGGGGCGCCCCCCGCCGGCGGTCCGTTCGCGTTCGGATCGCTGTCGCCGTCGGCGGCACGACGTCTCGCCGCGACGCTCGCGCTTACCGGTCGTTCATTCACGTGGTCCGGGTCGAACCCGACGGAAGCGGAACGCGGTTGGCTCATGCGCCTCGATCCTCCCGTGGCCTCCGTTCCGGTCGACGCCTTTCCCAAAGCACGACCGCCGCGTGCGCTGGTGCGTCGCAACGGACGCGGCGCGACGATCCAAACCACGTTGGCGGTCTTCGGGACGAAGAACGCCGAAACGGTCGTGTTGCCGCTTCGCGCACTCGGACTTTCATCGAAGCGTCACGTCGTCCACGACCTTCTGAGCGGTGACCGCTTCACCACCGACGACGCCGTTCTCGCGGTCTCCGTCCCGCAGGACGACGTACGCCTTCTCACCGCGGCCCCGCTCGACGGAAAGGCCCACCTGTTGGCCTTCGGCGATCACCTCGCGGGCGGCCTCGACTTCATCCGAAACCTCGACATCGTCGATGCGCGGATCTCCGCCGTGGTGGAACGCCCCGGCACCCACGACGTCGTATGGCTCGCGGCGGACGGACGCACCTATGCGGCACGACTCGTCGCGGCCGCCGACGGCGGCGCGTCATCCGCGATCGGAAACCCGCTCGATACGGCGCGAACGACGTCCCGCCCCGCCCCGACCGCCGAATCCGCGGCCTCATCCTTGCGACGCGCCCCGGGAGCGACGGTCGCCCCTTGGAGCGACGGCTTCCGCATCGACCAATCCCACAACGGGCTTCCGCTGATTCTCGACGGCGTTCCGGTCGCCTCGGGACTCGGAGCGGCGACGGGAACGCGCGCGTCGATCCCGCTCGACGGTCGTCCGTTGCGTCTCGCCGGAAGGGTCGGCCCCGCGATTTCTCTCGATGAAACCGAGATCGCGATCGTCGGCGACGGGCGCGTGATCTGGCAATCCGCGATCGGGGGCGCGGCGGGTTCGCCGCGATTCGACGTCGCGCTCGACGGCATCCGCCTCCTCGAATTGCGCGTGGATCAAGTCAAGCCGCCCGCGACACGGCCGTTCGCCGTGACGTTCACGGATCTTTCGACGACGCCTCAGTCCGAACGACGGTGACGCGACGCGGCGATGCCGAGTGCTTTGCGGTACTTCGTGACCGTGCGTCGCGCGACCTTGATTCCGTGAAGCGCGAGGAGACGTTGAACGATGTGATCGTCGGACAAAGGAACTCCGGCTCCTTCCCGCTCGATGATGTCCTTCACCTTGAGTTTCACCGATTCGCGACTCTCCGATCGACCGTCGACGCTCGTGGTGCCGGCCGCGAAGAAGTCCTTCAGCGGAAACATGCCGCGGTGCGTCTGGATGTACTTGCCCGAAACCGCGCGCGAAACCGTCGACGTGTGAACACCGACTTTCTCGGCGACCTCCTGCATGCGCAGCGGTTTCAAATGCGCGGGTCCGTAGTCGAGGAAGTCCTTCTGATGGTCGACGAGAATCCGACCGACGTGAAGCAACGTCTGCTTGCGCTTCTTGACGGCCTCGACCAACGCCTTCGCGGCTTCGTACTTCGAACGCGCGTAGCGTTCGAAGTCCTTGTCCGCGTCGCCGCGCTGCAACGCTTCCATCGCGCGTCGTGAAATGCGGATCTGAGGCACCCAATCGTTGATCAGCGTGACGGAGTAGCGTTCGCCGTCCCACTCGGTCGAAAGATCCGGGTTCACGTACATCCGCCGACCTCCGTCGGGATCGACGGACGCGCCGGGTCGAAGGTTCAGATGCGCGAGTTCCCGGTAGATCGCCTTGCGCTCGTCCGACGTGATCCCGAGAGCGCGTTCGATGACCCCGTCCTTTCGGTCGAGCATGTCTTTGTAGTGCTCGGAGAGGAGTTTCTTCTTCGTCGCGAAACGAGAATCCGCGGGGTCGAGTTGGAGGATCAGGCATTCCGCCATCGTCCGTGCACCGATCCCTTTGGGTTCGAGCGATTGAATCATGCGCAACGCCCGTTCGGCGTCGGCGGAATCGAATCGATCCGCGAGAAGCGCGCACGCATCCTCGAGGGGAACCCGCAACCACCCTTTTTCGTCGAGATTGAAGAGGATCTGCTCCGCCAGAGGGCGAAGTTTCGCGGCCCCTTCGAGAGCGTCGAATTGTCGAAGCAACGTTTCGGCGAGAGTCGGCCCGTCGCCGGGCGCGTTGTTCATCGCCTCGATCTTGTCCTGCCCGGCGTCGCGCCCGGTCGCGGTCGGCACGGTCCCGAAATCGCGATCGTCGGATGTGTAGGACGCCTCCCATCCGTCGACGTGGGAATCGTCTCCCGTCGCGGCGGCTCCGTCTCCGAAGGCTCCGTCCGCGGGCGCTGTGGATTCCGGAACGGACTCCTTCACCTTCATCTCGAGGAACTCGTTCGTGTCGAGTTCTTCGGCGATCCGTTGAGAAAGTTCCGTCGTCGACAGCTGCAGAAGTTCGACCGACTGCAGAATCTGCGGCGACAGAATCTGCTTCTGACTCAGATTCTGCGAGAGACGGAAGTCGAGGCCCAAGGTCAGCCCCCGCCGATCGCGGGCCGTCGCAACCTGAGTGCTTCGGCGAGCACCTCGGTACCCGCGTACTCGATGGCGCCTCCGGACGACAATCCGCGAGCGAGACGCGTGACCGGAACCTTCCCCGAAAGTCGCCGTTCGATGGCCAACGCCGTCGCGTCGCCCTCGGTGTCGGGATTCGTCCCGAGGACGATTTCTCGAACCTTGCCCCCGGCGACGCGGGCTTCCAAAGCCTTCAGCGACAACGCTTCGGCTCCGGCTCCCTCGTGCGGCGACAGGCGCCCGAGGAGGACGTGGTAGGTACCGCGCCATCGACCCGTGCGTTCGAACGCCACGACGTCGCGGGGATGCTCCACGACGAGAACCAATCCCTGGTCCCGGGAGGCGTCCGAACACACGTCGCAACGTTCGGAGGTGGCGACGTTCGAACACGTCGCGCAGGACATGACTTTCTTCTTGGCGTCGACCAAGGCGTCGGCGAAAACCTTCGCCTCTTCGGGGCGTCCCCGAAGCACCGCGAACGCCAAACGTTCCGCGGTCTTCGACCCGATGCCGGGCAGCCGCTCGAACTCGTCGATCAGGCGTTTGAGGGGGTCAGGAAATCCGGCCATGAGTGGGGGTCGCTCGGCGTCCCATCGTAATCGACCGGAGGGACGCGATCAGAAAAGACCGCCCAATCCGCCGCCCATGGGCGAGACCTTCCGCATCTCTTCTTCGTTGAGTTTCTTCGCCTTGTCCATCGCGGCCTTGAGCGCGACGAGAACGAGATCTTCGAGCATCTCGGTGTCCGACGGATCGCACGCGTCGCCCTTGATCTTGACCGCCTGCGGTTCGGACAACCCGTTCACGACGACGGAGACCAATCCCCCCCCCGCCGACCCTTCCACCATGCGATTGCGCAGTTCGTCCTGCACCTTGCGCATGTCGGCCTGCATTTTTTGAGCTTGGGCGAGAAGAGCGTTCGGATCGAATCGGTTCATGGTCGGTCTTGCTCCACGTGAATGATGCCGCCGTCGACGGCGTCCATCACCTTACGCACCGCCGGATCGGAATACACGTCCTTGCGCGGCCCGGACGGAGGGGGCTTGACGGACGGTCCGGAGGCTTCGAATCTCAGTTTGATGCCGGGCGGGGCGAATCCTCCCCATGCCGACTCGATCACGGGTTTGACCTTCGGCGAGTCGAGCATGTTGATGGCCAACGTCGCACCGCCCGGAAGCCCGACGACGGTCGTGGATCCGTCGACCCGAACGGGAAGCGAGCCGTCGAGCCACTTCATGTGGGGAACAATCGCTTCGGGAGGACTCGTCAACATCGCCCTCCACAAGCTCTGCTGAATCTCGAGCCCCGGCGGCTTCGATCCCGTCGCGAAGGCCGGACGCGGGGCGTCGGAGGCGGTCGCGGTGCTCGGGGGCGCGGGGGACGCCTTCGGCGCATCGGAGGTCGGACTCGCGAGTGAAGGAGCGACGACGCGTCCGAGCGGAGGCACCGCGGGCTTCGGTGTCGGGGCCGCGAACGACGGTCGCGAAGGCGGCGTGGACGGCTTCGAAGCCGCCGCCGCGAGCCGCGCCGTCGCGGCGCTTCCGGTCGCGGCGTCGGCCCTCCGCGTTTCCAAGCGATCGAGCCGTGCGAGCACGTCGCGCCAGGGAACCAAATCGGTCGACCGCCCCGCCTTCAACAACGCGACTTCGAGTTGGAGACGACCTTGCCCGAGGGATTTGACCTCGCGCCACGTGTTGAGAAGAAGTCGGGTGCAATAAAGGAGACGATCGAGCGGATGACGGGTCCGTGCCGCGTCGATCACGTGCGCACGTCGACCGCCGGTTCCCGGTTCGAGCCCGCGCGCCGTCGCGGACAACGCCTCGCGATAGGTTTCGAGCAGTTGCCGGAGAATCTCTTCGGCGTCGCGGCCCGCCTCGAACGCTTCGTCGAGGGCGCCGAGAATCCCGGCGGGATCTCCGTCGCCGATCGCGACCACGAGACCGAGCATCCGATCGGCGTCGAGATTGCCGAGTGCGCGATCGACGTCTTCGGGAACGAGTTCGTTGCCCGCGAACGACACGATTTGATCGAGCAGCCCGACCGAGTCGCGCAACCCACCTTCCGCCTTCTTCGCGATCTCTTCGAGAACGCCGGGAGCCGCATTCACGCCTTCCCGTTCACAGATGTGGCGCAAACGCGCGACGATGTCGTCCGCGGTGATCCGACGGAAATCGAAGCGCTGGCAACGGGAGACGATGGTCTCCGGAACGTCCTGAAATTCCGTCGTCGCGAAGATGAACTTCACGTGGGGCGGCGGTTCTTCCAACGTCTTCAACAGCGCGTTGAAGGCTTGGATCGTCAACATGTGCACTTCGTCGATGACGTAGATTCGGAACCGCGATCGCGCGGGACGGTAGCCCGCGTTGTCGCGGATCGCACGGATCTCGTCGATACCGCGGTTCGACGCGCCGTCGATCTCGAGGACGTCGAGATCTTCTCCCGCCGACACGGCCGCGCAGATCTCGCAACGGTTGCACGGTTCCGCGTCGACGGCGTTCGGACAGTTGAGCGCCTTCGAAAGAATGCGCGCCATCGACGTCTTGCCGGTGCCGCGACTTCCGGTGAAGAGGAACGCGTTCGCGACGCGACCTTCGCGCAACGCGTTGCGCAACGTGACCGCGACGGTCCCCTGCCCCACCACGTCGGAGAAGGTCTGAGGGCGATACTTGAGGGTGAAAGGGAGGTACGTCACGCGGCCATCATCATACGGGGGCGAAGGGGACCTCCCGGTCGCACGGACCACGGCAGGCCGGAAGCCGAGTGAAGGCTGCTCCCGTCAAGGCCTGACCTGGTTCGTCGGTCCCGGCTCCATGGCGCACGACCGGGAAGTCCCCATCGCCCCGCATCGCGTACCGGGGCGGCGGCTTCGACCCGTCGCGACGGGTCGGGCGCACTCAGCGGAGAGGGAGGGATTCGAACCCTCGATACGGTTGCCCGTATACACGCTTTCCAAGCGTGCTCATTCGACCACTCTGACACCTCTCCAAGGCAAGACCCGGGGGCGCCCGAAAGCGCCCCCGAGTTGCCGATCCAGCGGAGAGGTAGGGATTCGAACCCTAGGTACCCTCGCGGGTACACCGGTTTTCGAAACCGGCCCGTTCGACCACTCCGGCACCTCTCCAGAGGGGGCAGATCCTAACCCTGTGTCCGGTCGGCATCAACGTCCCCCTTCGAACTCCGTAATCGTCGGAAGAATTCTCGTAAAACTTCAGCGCATTCATCCCGAAGGCATCCGGAATCGAGAACCGCGCGGTGATTCAAACGCGGGTCGGAAGCCACATTCATCACGGAACCGGCGGCTCCGGCCTTCGGATCGGGCGCGCCGAACACCACGCGGGGGATCCGTGCGAGGACGATCGCCCCGGCGCACATGGCGCACGGTTCGAGCGTGACGTAGAGCGTGCACCGCTCGAGCCGCCAATGCCCCACTTCGGCCGCCGCCGCGGTGATGGCGAGGATCTCGGCATGGGCGGTCGGGTCCTGAAGCAACTCCCGCTGATTGCGCCCCCGTCCGATGATTCGGCCGTCCCGAACGACGACCGCTCCGACGGGGACGTCGTCGGACGTCGACGTGGCCCGCGCCTCGACGAGCGCCGCGCGCATGAACCGTTCGTCATCCTCCCGAGCCCCCTCAACCACGGGGCTTTTCCGAAGGCATTCCCACGACGCGGACATCCTGACGCGGATAGGGAATTTCGATCCCCGCCGCGACGAGTTCACGCTCGAGCGTGCGCAGCACGTCGCCGCGGATCTTCCCCCGCGCCGCGGTCAGCGGCACGAAGAATCCGACTTCGAAATCCAAACTCGACGCGCCGAAGGCGGTCATCGTGATTTCGGGAGCCGGGTCTTTCAGCACCGCCGCGTTCGCGTGGACGACGTCCATGACGCGCTTCTCGAAGGCGGCGAGATCCGTTCCGTAGGCGACCCCGACGGGGATCGCGACGCGTACGCACGGGGTCCCCGACGACCAGTTGGTCACCTTGCTCGCGATCAAATCCTTGTTGGGGACGATGAGTCCCATGTTGTCTCCGGTCATCACCGTGGTCGAACGCATGTTGATGACCTCGACGCGTCCGGTGACGCCGTCGACGACGACCATGTCCCCCACTTTGATCGGACGTTCGACGAGCAGAATGAGACCGCTCACGAAGTTGTTGATGATCTCCTGCAATCCGAATCCGACGCCGAGACCGAGAGCGGTGACGAACCATCCGATCTTTCCCGCATCGAGTTGGAGTTGACGATTGAGTACGAAGATCGCCACTCCCGCGACCAATGCGTAGGTCGACAACGTGAGACAGGTGTAGCGAAGTCCAGGGTCCCAATCGGTCGCGGGGAGCACCTTGTAGCGGAGAGCGTCGCGGATCCAACGGATCACCATCGACATGAAGGACACCGTGATCACGGCCTCGAGCAGATTCCCGATGGTCAACGTATCGCTGACGAAGGGGATCTTGGCGCCGAGATTCGCTTCCCATCCGACGCCCCACAGATCCCACGTCATGCACACGGGGATCGCGGCGAACCAGTAGAGGAGCGACCCGATGAACCGCAACGTGCGGTCCTTGAAGTAGGCCGCAGCGCGGAGCGTCCATTCGGACGTCGCGGGGCTCGGCTCGCGCGGAGGAGCGGAAAGTTCACGCCCGGTACCGAGGCTCGAACGGATGATCCAACCACGAAC
>JAFMJN010000088.1 GCA_017853435.1 Planctomycetota bacterium
CGCCTCGTCTCCGTCACCGTCTCCATCACGACGCTCGATCCGGAGTTGGCCCTTGCGATGGAACCGCGGGCGAGCGCTCCCGCGAAGCGTCTCGAGGCCGTCGCCGCGTTGGCGTCCCGAGGGATCCCCGTCGGCGTCAACGTCAGTCCCGTGATCCCCGGTTTGACCGATGAAGAGATTCCGGCGATTCTCGCCGCAGCGAAGGCGGCGGGTGCCGCACGAGCGGGTTTTTCCATCGTGCGCCTTCCCGGTCCGGTCGAGCCGCTTTTCCTCAAATGGCTCGAGACCCGTCGGCCGTTGCGCGCGAAAAAAGTCGAGCATCGGATCCGCGCGATTCGGGAAGGGGCGCTGAACGACACGCGTCCCGGTGTGCGCCATCGGGGAGAAGGCGAACACGCGCGCATGATCGACTCCCTGTTCCACGCGTCGTGCCGAAGGTTTGGACTCGAATCGACATGGACCGCGATGGATCGCGACGTGCTCGCGCCGCGTGAAATTCCGAAACCCGTGCAGGGTGATCTGTTCTCTTCGTGAACGCGTGCGTCGACGCGCCTTTCTTTTGTGCGCATCCTTTTAATAAACGGTGCGTATCGCGCCGATGAATCTCAGGAAGGAGTTCCGGCTCGAAGCGGGTCTCCACGTCACGGTTCGCCGATCCGAGGGATCGGCATCGCCCACGGTCACGGTGTTCGTAGTTACCTGAGACACTCACCATGCTCATTCGCCGGCTCGCCTCGCTCGTCCTGCTTGCGTGCGCCCTCTTCGCCCAGTCGCGGACTCCGCTTCTTCCCATCAAGGTGAAGAACCCCACGGACGTCGCGCGCGTCAACGAAATCGTCAGCGTCAGCGTCCCGTTCCCGGACGAAATTCCGATCTTCGACGTCACGCCGCTCTGCATCACGCAGGGCACCGAGAACGCGCCCGTCGCGCACCAGTCGAAGGTGCTCGCGCGCTGGCGCGGTGATCGCGCGGATACGACGAAGCATCTGAAGTGGGTGCAGTTCTCTTTCCCGGCGACGATTCCCGCGAACGGCGAGGTGACTTATCACCTTTCGCACGGCGGAAGCATCGGCGGTCAGCTCTACGCCCAGCAGGACGTGAACGAGATTCGTGTGTTCACGAACGGCAATACCTGCTTCAAGATTCCGCGATTGACGTTCGCTCCGTTCAAGGAAGCGACGGTGAACGGCGTGGCGGTCGTGAATCAACCGGGCTTCTTGGACGTCCGTTATCTCAACGGTTCCACCCCGACGGCGTTCCCGACGTCGACGGTTCTCGAAGACTACAAGGGCTACAACACCTACCGCACGACGGTCGTTCAAAAGGGCTGGGTCGGCCCGCTCGCGTACACCTGCCGTTGGTACTTCACGTCGGGATCTTCGGACGTCGAGATGGACTTCCGCCTCGAAAATCCGGCCGCCTACGGCTGCTTCTCGACGACGATCGCCGATGGTCAGCAGTACATCGACAAGCTCGCGATCGTTCAGCCCGTCGTCGGTTCCACGTTCCGCGTCACCACGCCGTCGTCGGCGTTGATGGTGACCCCGGGACAGACGTGGGATCTGCGTCAGCAGTTCACGACGCCGACGATCGCGACGGACGTCTCGACCGGATTCTCGTTCACCGAGACCCTCGCGGGCAACCCGGTGAATGCGGGCCGCCAGCACGTCGGCGCCGTCGACCTCTCGACGTCCACGGGCGGATTGACGGTCGCGGTCGATCGCTTCTGGCAGAACCATCCGAAGAGCCTGAAGATCCTGAACGGCTCGATCGAGATGGGCCTTTGGCCGGACTTCGGCTTCGGCCCGGAGTACCGCGGTGTCTACGCGACGCCGACGACGACCAACATCCCGGTCGATCCGAATGCGTTGAACGCGTACCGCTTCGAAGGTGGACGTTGGAAGACGCACCGCGTGATGTGGTCGTTCCACAACGGCTTCGTCCCGACGGGAACCGTCTCCGCCACTGCGAAGCGCACCGCGTCGCCGCTCGCCGCGGTGGTTCCGGGTTGGTACGTCCGCCGCACGGGCGCCCTCGGCGCGTTGTTCCGTGAACGTACGGTGACCACCGACATCGGTGCGAACCGCCTCGATCAGTTCTACAAGATGATCGGCGACGACACGGCCGCCGACGACGTTCCGAACTACGGCAAGATCGGCCTGCGCGGCTTCCTCAATCGCGGCGGCGCGTTCGGTGGGCATGATCCCTACGGTTGGGACAACTTCGGCGACATTCCGTGGGCCGACGGCTACAGCTCGCAGCACTACGACTGGGCGGGCATCGCCTGGAACGGTTGGCTGCGCAGCGGTGACTACGGCAACTACGACGTGGCCCGCGATCTTCAGCAGTATCGTCGCGACTACGGGCAGATGCACTCGACGAACACGGCCGAGCCTTACCGCGGTGGCCAGTTCTACGAGAAGGGTTGGTGGCACGGGAACTACTCGTTCCCGAAGACCTCCCACAACTGGCTCGAAGGTCTCCTGCTCGGCTACATCCTTACGGGTGACGAAGCCTCGCGCGACGCGGCCATCGAAAACGTCAACTTCGTTCTCCGCAATCCGCCTTCGACGTGGGACGGACTCTTCGGCTCGCGTCTCGCGGGTTGGAGCGTGGACAACCTCGTCGCCGCCTACAACTTCCTCGGCAACCCCCAGTATCTGCTCGCGGCCGAGGCCGGCATCGCGCGTTACGAGTCGTTCGAGATCGCTCAAGGCGGCCTCGGCTACGTCCTCAACACCGCCGACGGCAACACGGCGAAGCCGTGGATGGACGCGACCATGTTCATCGGTGCGGCGAAGTACACGATGGCGTCGCACTCGACGCGCTTCCTCCCGCTGCTCGAGCGCATGCGCGACGCGTGGAAGACCACGTTCTGCATCGCTCCGTCGGGACCGTGGTCGGCGATGGACATCCCGAAGGTGTGGTACCAGTGGAGCCCGACCACCGGCGGCATGGAGAAGTCCGTGCTCTTCAACTGGTGGGCGACGGCGGTGTTCTCGTACTCGGCAGCGATCTTCAATTCGACCGACGATCTCGCCTGGGCCGAGATGTACTACGAGACGTCGGTCCGCTTCTGGCAGGTCGGCACGTCGGTGACGTCGCTGAATGTGCAGGATCCGGGCAACTATTCGAGGATCACCATGAAAATGTCCTCGTATGCCGATACGGAGTCCAAGGCGATCGGCACGGCTCTGATTTGGGGCCAAGCTTTCCCCGCCGTCAAAGCGTGGTTCTCCGGCCAGTGGTAGGCGAGACCCCGGGGCCGAACGAAGCATCGTTCGGCCTTCGGGTTGACGCCGACCGAGGGCACGGCTAAAACCTCAATCCTCGGGCGCTTAGCTCAGCTGGTTAGAGCGCGGTGTTCACACCACCGAGGTCACTGGTTCGAGTCCAGTAGCGCCCATCCGACGGGCCGTTCCGCATCACGCGGGGCGGCCCGTCGCTCTTTTCTGTTCGTCCGTCGGCGGCGACGGCTCGGACATCGCGCACGCGACGGCGAGCAGCGCGATGACGGTCGCGTAGTAGTTGCACCACGCGAACTTGTTCCACGAGAAGAAGAGGAGGAGGCCCACCGCGAAGCCCTCGGCGACCACGGCGGGCCCGCGTGCTCCGCGTCGACCCGCCCACCATGCTGCGAGCGGTGCGAGCGCGAATCCCACGGCGGCACCCGCGTCGAGTCCGAAGGCGGCCTTGATCGGAGCCGGGAAGCTCAACGACAAAGGATGCGTTCCCATCGCGGCCACGACGCACCACGTGGAGAGATCGAAGGCGGAGGGATCGGGAAGTCTGAACGGAAGGATGACCGCGGCGCCCGCGAGGAGGGCGACGGCGGACGTCGCCAAGAATGCTCGCGTGGGCAGGCCCGCGAGGAGAAAGGCCCCGACCACCGGGATCATCGACGGCTTCGAGGCGAGGAACAGTCCCGCGACGAGGCCCTTCAGGATTCCGGGACGATCGAGGAGCCGCATGGTCGCGACTCCGAAGAGGGCCACCCATGGATCCATCCACGCCGATTCGATGATGAAAGCCTGTCGCGGAACGAGAAGAAACGCCCCCGCGCAGACGACGGAGCGCGTGTCGGGGCGTCGTCCCGCGATGATTGCACCGGTGAGCAACGTCGCGACGAGATGCCCCCAGCGGATGTCGCCGAACATGGCGCGGAACGGCATGTCGCAGAGCAGCGAAACCGGGGGATAGGGGTACCCCAAGTACACCCGTCCGTCGCGCACGATGCCGAGCGCGTAACCGTTCGGATCGTCGTAGAGATCGGGGAAACTCGACGTGTAGGGATTGCCGCCCGCGAGCGCGAGATCGATGCCGGCGTTTTGCGACCACCACACGTCGATGTGGGGAACGGGAACCGCGCGAATGATCCACGCCCCGACCAAGGCGCATGCGGCGCCCGCCGCGAAGAGCGCGGTTCGGGGGGACAGTCGGTTGAAGGCGGCGACGACGACGGCCGTCGCTCCGAGCGACCATGCGACGAGGATCCACGTCGGTGCGACGACTCCTGCCGACGTCGCGGTCGCCGAAGGAAGGGCGTTGAACCACGGTATCGCCCCGAACAATCCGACGACGATGCCGAGCCCGCGCGGCGACACGGCGGAACCGGGGCGACGGAGCGCGATCACGGCCGCCACGCAGGCGACGGCCAGGGCCGCGAACGCCGCGGGATGCCCCAACCCGTCGTTGATTTCGACGGCGACGGCGAGAGCCGCGATCGCGAGCGGCAGCATCCGTCAGGATCCGGAGTCGGCGGGCAGAAGGCCGGACAAGAGCGATGCGACGGCGGGCTCGGGACCGAGGATCACGATGTGATCGCCTTCTTCGAGGATCCAGTCCGGCGTCGCGAGGCGACGTTCGATGCCGCCGTAGCGTCCCGTCCGCTGGATCGCGAGCACCATGACGTTGTACTTGCGTCCGAGTTCGGATTCGGAGAGCGACTTGCCCCAAAGCGCGGCGGGAACCTTCACCGTTTCCATGCGCCCGCCGAGGGGAAGTTCGAACCAGTCGGGACGCGCGGCTCCGGCTTGTTGCACCGGCGCCATGAAGATGTTGCGTCGCAGGATCTCGCGGTCGACGGCGCCGAGAATATCGCGCCGCGTGAGAAGCCCGCACCACGTCGGATCGTCCGCGGATTTCACGACGGGAATGTGTCCGACATCCTGAAGCCAAAGTCGACGATTGACGTCGATGATCTTCTCGTCCGGGTAGGCGACGGGAATCGGCTTCGCGAGATCGGACGCGATGACGAGCAGGTTGTTCTCCGGGGACGCTTCGGCGTTCTTCACGTCGTGAAGGTCGATGGCGCCGACCAACCGCTGCCGTTCGTCGGTCACGTAGAGCAGCGTGCTGCGGATCGCGGCGAAGCGCGCGGAGACCTCCGCGAACGGCATCGACATCGCGATCGTCGAAACGTCGGAACGCATCAGGTCGCCCACGCGCATGGATCCCAGGAGCCGGGCTTCGGCGCTGCCTTCCGTCGCGACGCCCTTGCGGCGAAGTTCATCCGTGTAGATCGACGTGTTGCGGAGCGCGCGCGCCGTCGCGTACGCCACGAGGCTGACGGCGAGGAGGGCGGGGAGGCGGTGATGATCGTCGCAGAGTTCGACGAGCATCACGGTCGAAAGAAGCGGTGCGTGCATCGTGGCGGCGAGTGCGCCCGCCATGCCGAAGAGCGCCCAGTCGGCGGCCGGTCCCGTCGCGCCCGGCGCCAAGGCACGGAAGCCTTCACCGGCGAGGAGGCCCGTCGCGGCGCCGACGAACAGCGTCGGCGTGAAGATGCCGCCCGGAAGGCCGACCGAGACGGATCCCGCGGTGGCGATGATCTTCAGAACGACGAGGGCTCCGAGCGTGCCCGCGAGCGACCATCCGGCGTGGAAGTCGAGGCCGAGGGGCGTCTCGCCGAGCGCCATGCGGCGCGACGCTTCGTAGCCGTTGCCGAAGATCTCCGGCCAATGGAAACCGATCCACCCCACCGCGAGTCCGCCGAGGAGCGTCTTCACCGGAACGGGCAGATTGAGTTTCGAGAAGGTCCACGTGCCGCCCTGCAGCGCGAGTTGGAAGAGCACGGCGACGACGCCCGTCGCGAGTCCGAGACCGCCCCATCCGAGAATTTCGCCGAGACTACGAATGCGGAAAGGCTCGAGGGAGCCCACGGCGTAGAGCGCTTCGTCCGTCCCGAACACGATGTCGCGCGTGATGACGGCGACGAACGCCGAAGTCGCGGCGGCGCCGAGGACGCGGACGTTGAGACGTCCGATGATGATTTCGACCACGAAGAGGGTCGCCGCGAGCGGCGTACGGTAGGCGGCCGCGACGCCGGCGGCGACGCCTCCCGCCGTCAACAGACGCCACGATTCTTCCGAGAGTGGGAGGAGACGTCCGAAGCGTGCGGCCGTCGCCGTCGCGAGCTGAATGATCGGTCCTTCGCGTCCGAGCGAGCATCCGGTTCCGATGGCGCAGAGTGCGGCGGCGCACTTGTTGATGACCGGACGGAACTGCAGGGACTTCTTGCCGAGAAGGACGATTTCCATCACCTCGGGAACGCCGCCGGAGGCCGTGCGGGCGCCGGGCAACTGCACGAGCAGCCATCCGGCGCAGAGCGCGCCGACCGCGGGGACCGCGACCCGCGCCCAACCGGGAAGCGCCACGAAGGAATCGAGGACGTTGCCGCCGGGCGCGATGAGGATCCGAAGCAGGTCGACCGACCATTTGAACAACTCGCCGAGGAAGGCGCCCGCGATGCCGACGAGGGCGCACAACGCGAAGAAGACGACCTCTTCGCGATCGCGCGTGACGCGCGTAATCAGAGCTTCGAAAGGTGTGCGCGGACGGCTCAACGGGTCTCGCCGACGGGACGGCTTTCGGCCGCGGGCGGCCACGTGCGATGGACGATGACGGGGTTCTTCGGACCGATCTTGAACTGCGGACGGCCTCGATAAATCGAGATCGTTCCCGTCACCCAAACGAGATTGCCTTCTTGCGCCGCGATTCCGGTCGCGGCGATTTCGGAGGCGCTTCCGACGATGAGGAAGTCTTCATCCTTCAGGTGCGAGAGTCCGTAGAGAATGAGGCCCGACGCGTTTTTCTTCGTCGAATGCGAACCGAAGACCGTGACGGTCTTGCCTTCCGCCTCGGCCAAGCGTCGACCCTCGTCCGCATCGCCGAGGAGATAAAGGTCGTCTCGAGTCTTGCGTTGTTCGGCCGCCTTCGCGAGATCGCGGGCGCGCTCGGCCCACCAAGCGAGGCGCACCTCGTAGTCGTCGTACGATCCGTAGCGCGCGAGGGGGTCTTCCGGATTCCACGGGCGGCTGTCCCAAATACCGCGCTTCGCGGATCGGGCTTCGGCTTGGGCGGCTTCGTACGCCGCATCCCACACCATGCAGCGCCCGTATTTGACGAAGTACGGCGAGAGTCCTTGGCGCACCATCTCGACGTTCGCGTGGATCCACGTCGGGCCTTTGCGCACGAGAAGATGGGCGAGGACGCGTCCGAATCCGTCGACCTTGCGGCGCGGATCGTCGTAGACGACGCGGATCTCTTCCGCGCCTTCGACGATGCGGTCGAGGGCGCTGTGCGCCGCTTCACCCATCGGCGTGTTGTATTTCGGAGGACGCGTCGGGTTCGTCCCCGCGAGTTGATCTTTCCGCCATCCCGCGAAGTCGCTCACCATGCGCTTGCGGTCGGCCGAATCGAGCGACTTGCCTTTGAAGCACTCCTCGGTGTCGAGGCCGAGGAGTCGGACGGATTCCTTCGTCGGAAGGAGCCGGACCGTGTCCCCGTCGACGACGCGTTCGAGGGTGAGGGACGTTCCTCCGTGGAGTTGCTCGGGGAGCAACGTCGTCGGCGGCGGGACGTGGGAGGGGCAGGGGGAGGAGGGGGCCGCCAACGTCCATGGGAACTCCGTCCGCGGTGCCGCGGCGGGGCGACTCGCGGCGGTGCGGGTCGCCTTCGTCGGACGGGAGGCCGGGGTCTGCGCCCCGACGAATGCCGACAGGAGGAGGGCGGCGATCGGCCATGCGGAGAGGAGGCGCGGTCGAGTCATGCCGTGTTTCTTACGATCCCGGACGCGTCCGCGCCAACGGTCCCCGGCGCCGAATCCCGAAATATCTTCTTCCCCATGCGTCGATCGACCCCTTTCGCCCCCGATCCCGCGTTGCACGCGCGCCTCGAAGCGCTGCGCGGCGTCTCCGTCGATGCCCATCGGGCGAGCGATCCGGTCGACGACGTCCACCGGGCCGCTCCCGAAGACCGCGAGATCGTGGGGTTCTTCGCGGCGCTTTTGGCGTTCGGCAACGTGAAGGCCATCCGTGCGTCCATCGCGACCTTCCTCGACCGCCTCGGCGACACCCCGACGCGGGCGGTGCGGAACTGGGACGCGGTCCGGCGCGGGCGACCGTTGAAGGGATTCCGCCACCGTTGGGTCGGGGAAGAGGATCTCGACGCCCTTTTGCGAAGCGTCGGAGGCTTGCTCGACCGCTTCGGGACCCTCGAGCGGGCGTTCGCGGAGGGAGATTCCCCGGACGCCGAGACCACGTTGCCGGGACTCGCGGCCTTCGCCGATCGTCTCGAAGCGGGAGCCGGGCGCGACGCCGCGCGTCGGGGCGTGAAGTTTCTCGTGGCGCATCCGAAGCGTGGCGGCGCGGCGAAGCGGATGAACCTCTTTTTGCGTTGGATGGTGCGCCCCGAAGACGGGATCGACTTCGGTTTGTGGCGTCGGCCGTCGCCGTCCCGGCTCGTGATCCCGCTCGACGTCCACATCGCGTTCCAGGCGCGGGTGCTCGGTTTGTCGCGTCGACGCACTCCCGGAATGGCCATGGCGCTCGAGATCACGCGCGCCCTGCGGAGATTCGACGCGGCGGATCCCTTGCGTTACGACTTCTCCCTGTGTCACCTTGGCATCCACGGGGATTGCCGGGGCCGGCGCGTCGCGCACGTGTGCGCGTCGTGCCCCCTCGACCCGTGGTGCCGACTCCCGAAACGCCGATGACTTCCCTCAACCGTACCGACGTCGAAGCGCGACTCGCTTCCGGAACCCCGCTCGCGGGCGCGGACCTCCGTGCGTGCGATCTGCGCGCCCTGTCGCTCAAGGGAGTCGATCTCCGCGGCGCGGATCTCTCCGAAGCGCTCTTCGCCCGTGCCGATCTCACCGGAGCCCGCCTCTCCGACGCGAAGGTGGACGGCGCATCGTTCGAACTGTGCGTCCTCGAGGACGCCGAAATGAAGGACGTGAAGGGAACGGGGGCGTCGTTCGCGCACGCCTATCTGAAAAATACGGCGCTCCACGGGGCGCTGCTTCCGGGGGCGTCGTTTTCGGGGGCGACTCTCGAAGGCGCGGACTTCACCGCCGCGGAACTCCCGGGCGCCGATTTCTCCGACGCCGATCTCACCGACGCGCGCTTTCGTGCGTCCGACGTGGAGCGCGGCTCGTTCCACGGAGCGATTTTGACGCGCGCCGAGTTGCGGGGGACCAAGGCCCAAGGGGCCGATTTCTCCGACGCCGACCTGTCGCTTTCGACGTGGTCGGACGCGAAGGCCGCGCGGGCGATGTTCGTCGGCGCGATTGTCGAAGACACGCGGTTCGAGAAGTGCGACTTCTCGGAATCGGATTTTACGGCGACGCAGGTGACCGCCGCCGATTTGAAGGGATCGACGACGCGGGGGGCGGTGCTGCCTCGGCCGAAGAAATGACCGACGCGGACGCCGACGTGTCGACGCCGCTTCCGCCCGCGCCGGAACGCAACGTCAAGCTGACTCTCGAATACGACGGTCGGGCCTATTGCGGTTGGGAAACGCAGAAGAACGGCACCGCGATTCAGGAAGTGCTCGAACGCGCGATTTTCGAAATCACGCGCGAGCATCGTGAAGTCTTCGGATCCGGGCGAACCGATGCGGGCGTTCACGCACGGGGGCAAGTGGCTTCGTTCCGCTCGGCGAAGGACATCACGATGCGCAAGTTGCGCCTCGGATTGAACGCGGTCCTTCCGGAAGACATCGCGGTCGTCGCCGCCGCCGTCGTTCCGGACGCGTTCCACGCGCGCTTCTCCGCCGTCTCGAAGACCTATCGGTATTCCATTCTGAACGCGCGTTCGCGTCATCCGCTCGAGCGCCACCGCGTCTTCCACTTCCCGCAGGCGCTCGACGTCGCGTCCATGCAACGAGCGGCGGCGGCTCTCGTCGGGACGCACGATTTCCGTGCCTTCGCGAAGGAAGCCCATCGTCG
>JAFMJN010000089.1 GCA_017853435.1 Planctomycetota bacterium
ATCGCAACTTCCGGCACGGTTGGCACGAGTTCCATGCGGGGGCCGGGCCGTTCCACTTGAGCGCTCCCGCGGCGCGCGATCTCGCTTGGTTCGTCATGAATACGAAGCCCGTCGTCGCGGTGCTCGCTCTCGGGACACGCGACAACCTCGTCGCGGGGATGCCGAAATGGACGGACGAACGTCCGCACCGAGGGGCCGACGGCGACGATGCCGACGTCTTCGCGGACGCGTCGTCGTCGTTCAAGAAGCGTTTCCCCGACATGCCCGGCGCGGGAGGCGCGCCCGACGGCGGATTCCACGCGTGGGTCTACCACCAACGCGGGGTGTTCGCGTTCGCGTCGCCGACGTACGCGCCGCCGAAACCACCCGAAGGGACGAAGGTCGACGGTGCCGATCCGACGACCGACGAGCTGCGCCGTCTGCACGATTCGGACACGCGACTCAAAGGCCGGGGATTCGCACCGTGGAAGGCGTACGACCATCCGACGCTCGGAAAGGTGGAGATCGGTGGCTGGGTGGACGCGATGTCGAACGTGCCCGGAGCCGAGGAGATCGATGCGCTCGTCGATGGTCATGCGGGATTCATCGCGGACGTCGCCGCCCGCTTCCCGCGCCTCACCGTTCCATCCGTGGCGGTGCGCGCGCTCGGCGGATCCGTCTACGAACTGCGCGTGACGTTGGCGAACGAAGGTCGTTGGCCGACGTTGTCCCGCATGGCGGGGCGCACGCGCGTTCCGTTGCCCACACGCGTCGAACTCGACGTCCCCGCCGGGACGGTGTTCGAAAGCGGAGAAGCCCGCACGTTGGTCGAGCCGTTCTCGGGCGCGGGTTCCGGACGCGAGTTGCGCTGGATGTTGCGCGCTCCCGCGGACTCCGTCGTCGGAATCGACGTGATTTCCGAGAAGGCGGGCTCGTCGAAGACCAAGGCCGTTCTGACGGGAGAAGTGAAGTGATGCCGCGTCCACTCTTCGTCGTGATGATCGTCGTCGCCGCGTTCTGCGGCGCGCAGTCCGGCGCTCCCGTGACACCGAAGGCGACGTTGGACATCCCGTGGAATCGCTTCCGCGATTGGACGGAAACCGAGTCGGCCTTGAAGGCGATCCGCGGTGCGTGGCCGTCGCTCGTGACGCTCGAATCCATCGGTGAGTCCGTCGAAGGTCGAACGCTTTGGTTGGCGACGCTCGCCGATCGCGACGGCGTCCCGCTCAACGAGCGACCGGGCATGTGGATCGATGCGAACGTTCACGGCAACGAGGTGCAAGGGACCGAAGCGTGCCTCTACACGCTGTGGTGGTTGTGTGAAGAGCGTGCGCGGAATCCGCGTGTCGCCGCATTGCTCAAGCGCGTGGTCTTCTACATCCTGCCGAGTCAGAATCCCGACGGTCGCGACTGGTGGTTCAAGGGCCCGAACACCACGCACTCTTCGCGCACCGGAAAGAAGCCGCTCGATGAAGATCGCGACGGTCGCTTCGACGAGGACGGCCCCGACGACTTGGACGGCGACGGGTCGATCACGCAGATGTGGAAGCGCGTCCCGAAGGACGGCACGCACATCGAAGATCCGGACGACCCGCGGATTCTGCGCGCGGTGCGTCCCGGTCAGTCGGGTACGTGGGTCTACCTCGGTCAAGAAGGCATCGACAACGACGGCGACGGCGAAGTGAACGAGGACGGTCCGGGCGGCTACGACATGAATCGCAACTGGCCGTCGGATTGGCAGCCCAACTGGATTCAGGGAGGCGCGGGCGACTACCCGTTGTCCTACCCGGAAACGCGCGCGATCGCCGACGCGATCCTCGCGCGGCCGAACATCGCCGGCGTGCAGAGCTACCACAACAACGGAGGCATGATCCTTCGTGGCCCGGGATCGAAGGACTTCGGTGACTACCCGTCGCGGGACCTCGAGGTCTACGACGCCCTCGGCAAGGCGGGGGAGGAGATGCTGCCCTTCTACAAGTACATGATCATTTGGAAGGATCTCTATTCGGTTCACGGCGGATTCGTGAATTGGACGTACGAGGGGCTCGGGATCGTGTCGTTCACGAACGAGTTGTGGAACCCGGGCCAATACACGGGTCGGATGTCCGAGCGCGGGATTCCCGGTTCGCGGATGTCGGAAAAAGAACGCCTCGAATGGGACGATCGGCTCGAGCTCGGCGCACGCTTCGCCCCGAGGAAAGAGATCGATCATCCGAAGTGGGGGAAGATCGAAGTCGGAGGCTGGAAGAAGGACACCGATCGCGTGCCGCCGCCGTTCATGTTGGAAGAGCTGTGCCACCGCAACATGGCGTTCACGCTGTATCAGGCGGAGTCGTTGCCGGAAGTACGCTTCGGCGACGTGACGACGACGTCCGCGGGCGAGGGATTGTGGCGTGTGCGCGTCGAACTTCGCAACGATCGTCTGACCCCTTCGCGCACGGCGCGTGCGCGCGACAAGCGCATCGGTCGTCCCGACGTCGTCGCATGCACGGTGGACGGCGGTCGGATCGTCGCGGGTGGCGTGGTGGTCGGAGGTCCCAATCGCGAGAGCGTCGAGTGGGTCGAAGATCGACCGCAGCGGATCGTGCTGTCCGGCGGTGTTCCGGGACGTGGTCGCGTCCGCATGGAGTGGCTGATCGCTTCGCCGAAGGAACCGCAGGTCCGTTGGCGTTACACGTCGGAGAAGGCCGGAACGCTCGAGCGGTGACGACGAGGCGTCAGGACGTACGCCGCAGCGAGGGCGCGGCGCGCAGATCGGAGACGGTGCGACGCAGCGCGGACCAGGCTTCGTCCGCGTTGCGGCCGTCTTCGGACGCGAGAAGGTTCCACACGAGGTGGCCTTCTTCGACGTCGAGCATCGCGTGGATTTCGGGAAGGGAGGCGTCGTCGTTGATGGCGGCGAGGAGTCGACCTACGAACGCGAGGGCCGCGAGATACCCGTCGCGCTCCGCGGCGCGATCGGAGGCCACGAGACCGTCGTTCAGCGCGGACGCGTAGTCCGCGAGACGGTGGAGCAGTTCGGCTCGCCACATGGCGGTTCACTCCTCGGCGATCGGCGGCCGGGCGGTATGCCCGGTGTTCCGATCGCCCGCATTATGAGGGGTATCGTCGCGACGTGCCGGAAAAAATCAGTCTTCGGACGCGCGGCCCTTCGGCGCCTTCGGCTGCGTCAGTTGAAGCGAGCCTGCACCCGTGAACGCGAGCGCGAGGAAGGCGACCGCGTAGAGGAGGGGGAGTTCGAACGGTTCACCGCGATTGATGTGCTTCGCTGCGGCGACCGCCATCGTGATGAAAACGAGGACCGCCGCGGGGCGGAACATCCATCCGATGATGACGAAGGCGGCGCCCAAGGTTTCGGACAGCATCGCCATGAAACCGAGAACCGTCTTCGTGAAGTTGTAGCCGTTGACGTCGAGCTTCGGCATCGGCACGCCGAGGCTTTCGACGGCACCGCCCAAGTTCTGCCAAAGGTCGGGCCCGGCGGCGATCTTGCCCCAGCCGTGCTTGATCATGTACGCACCGAATCCGATGCGGAGCACGAGAAGCCCGAAGTCCAATCCGCGACCGCCACCCCCTGAGGCCATGCGACATCTCCCTCGGCGATCCGAAAGGGCATCGCCGACCCGGGGGACATCCTACCCGCTTTTCGGGGTGGGTTCCGCGGTCAGGGGGCGGGTGCCGAGCAGAGCTTCAAGATGACGAGCGCCATGGACGTCCCGTAGGGCTTGCCCAGTTCGTGCGAGTCGATGAAGCGGCCGTCGAACTCGGGGAGGCCGAGCATGAGACCGAGCTGCTTCTCGATGAACGCCTTTCGGGTGGCGGCGTCGTCGACCGCGGCGATCGCATGGCTACGGGTCAGCATGTCCCAGTAGAAGAAGAATCCGCCGATCCGGTGGGGAGGCGCGTGGTCGTCGTACTTGCGGACGGACTCGTAGGCGTCGTGGTGCTTGAAGGCGGTTTCGACGGCGGCCACGAGATTCGCTTGACTGGATTTTCCGCCGAGAAGCAGCGCGAGCTCGCAGGCGGGCATGCGGCCCGCGGCGAAGGTCTCGTTCCGGTCGCCCTTGCCCGTTCCGTAGGAAAAGCGCCCCGCGTCGTCGCGGGTCTTGGCGATCGCTTCTTCGCCCGACTTGAGGGCGGCCGGGTTCACGTTCGCACCCGCCTTCTTCGCCTGCCTCAGGGCGTGGAGGACGGTCGCGGAGACGAAGGGATTCGGATATTCGTGGGCGAAGATTCCGCCCTTCTTCTGTTGCGCTTCGGCGAGTTTGACGACTTCCTGCAACTTCGCCTTCACCTTCACGGGGTCCTTCGCGCCGAGTTCGAGCCACCGAGCGAGGAAGAGCATGCGGTAGGAGTGGTTCCACATCCGCTCCTGCGTGTTGTCGTCCGCGGAGTGGGCTTCGTTCGCAAGGTACCTCCATGCCTTCTCGACGGCCGCGTCGCACCGTGCGGGATCGACGTCGCGCCATTCGAGCAGCGCGAGTCCCGCGAGGGCGGTACACGCCATGTAGACGTCCGGCAGGCTGTCGCGCCCGCCGAAGTCGTACTGAGAATCGACGAATCCACCATCGTCGCCCTGCATTTCGAGGAGATAGGTCACCGAACGTCGGGTGAGCCAAGGAAGATCCTGCAACGTGCGGGGAACGGTCGTGCCGGTCGGCGCGGCGAGCAGCGCGCCTTCCGGGGGCGTCCCGGTTTCTTCGAAGCCCCGGGCGAACGGCCCGTGGCCTTCGGCCTCCGCGGCGGCTTTCCACGCGAACGGGCTTTGGGGTGCCGCGGCGGCCAAGGCGGTCCACGTCTTGCGGGCGTCGTCGTGGTGACCGCCGCGGAACTGCGCCATGCCTTTCAGCAAGGCCGCTTCTTGGGCGGTCGGACCTCCCGACGCGAGCGCCGCTTCGGCGGCGACGGTCGCGTCGTTCCAGGCTTCGCGCGCAAGGTGCACGCGCGCGCGTTCGAGTTGCGCGTCCGGGCCCGTGCCCGCCGATTCGAGGGCTTTCGCCGCATCGTCGAGTCGTCCGAATCGTCGGGCGACGGCCGCCCGCAACAGCGCCGCCGGGGCTCCGTCGGGAAGCGTGGCCACGGTCGCTTCCATCCGTGCACGATCGCCGTCGAGGAAGGCACCGCGCGCCGCTTCGAGCGGATCTTGCGCTTTCCCCGTGGATTCCGAGGCCCGCGCGAGGTCTCCGAGTTTCGCGAGCTCGCGGTCGAGGAGGGTCATCATCCAGTCCGCTTGCTGCGTGGTGATGCGATCGACCTTGAAGGCGACGGTGCCATCCGGCTTGAGCAAGACGATCGCCGGCTCGACGACGTCGCCCGTCTTGAGGCCGAACTTCGTCGCGTCGTCCCGGCTCGGCTTTCCCTTGAGCGGGATGAAGCGCCGCGTGACCATCGCCGCGACCTCCGGGTGCGACCAAAGTCCGGCCATCATGTAGCGATCGATTTCCGGTTGACGGTCCATCGGCGACCCCGGGAGGGTCGGGACGTACCAAAGCACCGCGCGCTTCTCCGTCTTCGCGCGTTCGAGAGCCTTCGCGACGTCCGCCGACGTTCCCGCGCCGCGTGTCCGGCGTCCCTGTGTCGGCGCCGCCGCGGCGACCTCGGGGATCCATCCGATTCCGGTTCCCGCGCGCGCGGCGGTCGCCGAAGGCGGCGGCCCGTGATCCCGACCTTGAGCAAGGACGGAAAAGGTCACGATGAAGGCGGCAATAATCGTGGGAAAGCGCATGTCGTGAGTGTAGCGGGAATGTCGATAGGATTGGGGCATGTCTTCCTCAGAACCGACCGTCAACGCGATGCTCTTCTGCGATCAGGCCTTCCAGCAGGCTCAGACCGGCAAGTGGTGCATCATCGGCATCTATTCCATGGTCTGGGTACGCGAGTTCCCGACGGCCCATCAGCCGTTGAGCGTGTTCGTCAGCCTCTCGGACTTCAAGGGCGAAACCAACATCCAGGTGGTGGTCCGCGACACGCAGGGCGCGAAGCTCCTCGGGGTCGGCGGGCAAGTCCCGACCATCCCTCACGGCATCTTCGAACTCGCGTTCCCGATGCCCCCGATCGCCCTCAAGGAAGCGGGCACCTACACGGTGGAGTTCCTCGCGGGCGACCGTCTCTTGGCGATGCGTTCGCTGCGCGTCGAACTCGCGCCTCCGATGCCGAACCAAGCCGGCGGACCTCCGCCGTCGGCCGGTGGCCGCGGTTCACGCGGCGCCCTTCCGGGCACCGAACCGAACTGATCCGAAGATCTTCACCCGCTGACCCCGCCGAGCGCTCACCCACATGTTGAGCAAAGCGGATACGGTGGCCGGGCCGACGTACACGCGTTGGCTTGCGCCACCTGCCGTTTTTTTGGTGCACATGGCGGTCGGGCAGTTGAATGCGCTGAGCGTCCTTCTGCCGTCGCTCGCGACCGGGCTCGAAGTCTCGCAAGCGACCGTCGGGTGGGCCTATGCGGTGGCCAGCCTTTTCCTCGGGATCGCTCCCGCCCTCGTCGGGAGTTGGGTCGACTGGCAGGGGCCGAGGAAGGCGATCGTCGTCGCGGCCGGGCTGTTCTGCGCGGGTCTCATCCTCGCGGGTATCGCCGTGTCGCGAGGTTCCACCATCGGGTTCGTCGCCGCGTACGGACTCGTCGCGGGATTCGGTATCGGAATGGGTTATCTCGCTCCCGTGGCGACGCTCGTCCGGTGGTTTCCCGATCGCCCCGGACTCGCCTCGGGCTTCTCGATCATGGGATACGGCGCGGGTGGCCTCGTCGGAGCCCCGTTGGCACGGATGATCGTCGATGCCTGCGGCCGCACGCCCGACGGATTGCAACGCGTCTTTCTGATCCTCGCCGTCGTCTACGGAGTCGCGATGCTCGTGGGGGCGTGGCTGTTGCGCATTCCACCGCGCGGATGGACGCCATTCGGATTTGTTCCGCCGCGCAGCACGACGGTCGTCACGGAAATCCCCGTCGCGCCCGATGTCGCGCTGAAGACCCCGCAGTTTCGCGGACTCGTGATCGTGCTTCTGTGCAGCGCGATCGGAGGCGCGGGATTCCTCGGTCATGCCGCGGGCATCTTCACCGCGATGACGCGCTCGCCCGCCGAAGCTGCGGCCGCGTTCGTCGCCATGTTGGGTTTGGCCAACATGCTCGGACGCGTCGTATGGCCGATCGTATCGGACGATCGGGGCCGCAAACGAACGTTCTCGCTGATGTTCCTCGTGATGGCGCTCGCGTTCTGCGCGGTACCTTGGGCGGCCGCCGAACGATCGACGGGGGGATTCATCGTGGCGTCGATGGTGGCGGTCGCGTGTTTCGGCGGAGGTTCGGCGATGATGCCCGCCTACGTGCGGGATCTCTTCGGCACCATGGGCGTCGGTGCCATCTACGGAAGAGTGCTGCCCGCGCGCGCGGCGGCCGGATTCTTCGGACCGGTCTTCATCGTGAGCGCGTCCGGCGCGCTCGCGACGATCCCGGCCGTGGCCTCTCATGCCTGGTCGATCGTCTTCCTCGTGCTCGCGGCGATCGCATTGGTCGGAGGATTGGTCAACCGGACCATCCGTCGCGTCGACGGCGCGAAGGCGCATCTCGGCGAGATGCTCACCATGACGCCGTTCGCCGTCAAAGGGGTTGCCGTCGCCGCGGGGAGCGGCGTGTCTCCCGCGACGGTCGTCGCGTGGTCGGTCGTCGGACTTCCCGTCCTCTGGGCGATCGCCGACAGCCTGTTCCGCATCATCCGATACGTCGGCTGAGTCGCGCGGGCGCGGGCGGGCTTCAGAACGTGAGGCTGGTGATGGGCGTCAACGCGGTCACGGCCGAACCGTTGAACGCGATCGCTCGACCTTCGGCGTAGAGACCGATCGGCACACCGGGGACGGACAACGAATAGGTTCCCGTCGCGCTCGCGAGGACGTGGAATGGCTGGGCGCCGAGCGGCTGGGTCAGTTGGAAGAAAACTTCCGACGGAAGTCCGAAGATCGGTCCCGAGCCCTGCGGCACGGCCGCCGTCAGGGAAATAAGAATGAAGAGCTGCGTGTTGGGTGTAGCGTTGGTCACCGCGATGAGCGCGGCTTGCGGCGCGGGTTCCGAAAACGCCAACGTGAACTGAGGCGTGGCGACCGACGTGAGCGCGGCGAACAGATTGATGCGCTTCCCGGTCGTGGTGAAACCATTCCATACCGCTTTGACGTCGGCGGTGTTTTTGATGACGTCGATCGCCTGCACCGCCGTCAGCGACGGAGCGGACGCACGCACGAGGGCCACGCAACCCGCGGCGAGCGGAGAGGCGAACGACGTTCCGGAGGCGAGTCCGTATCCGCCCGCAACCGTCGTCGTGTAGATGTTGTCGCCGGGCGCCGCGATGTCGACGCTGACGGGACCCCACGAGGTGAACGACGCGCGTCCGTCGGTGTTGTTCGACGCGGCGACCACGAGCAGGTTCGAGTTCGTGAACTCGGCGGGCACGTCGAGGGTGCCGCCGTCGATGTTGTTCGATCCGTTGCCCGCGGCGACGCAGATCACCATCCCGGCGGTTTGCGCCGCGTTCACGGCCGTCTGCATCAACGCTTGCGCTGTGGCGCCGTACCCGGTGGAGAAGTTGCACACCTTCGCGCCCTTTTGCGCGGCGTACTGAATTCCGGCCGCCGAAGCGGCGACGGACGGTGTCGCGTTGCCGTCTTTGCAGAGGATGACCTTCGCTTCCCAGCAAACGCCGGAACCGCCGATGCCGTTGTTCCCGCGCGCCGCCATGGTTCCCATGACGTTGCTGCCGTGGCCGTCCGTATCGGTGACGTTGTTCGAATTGACGTCGTAGGCCCAACCGTTGACGTCGTCGACGAGTCCGTTTCCATCGTTGTCGATGCCGTCCACGGGGTCGGCGGGATTGACCCAGACGTTGGGCGAAAGATCGGGATGCGTGCGGAGCGCTCCCGAATCCACGGTGGCGATCAGGATGTTGGTCGCGTCGTGGCGAAGGTTCCACGCTTCGGGGGCATCGATGTCGGCATCGGCGGCCCCGACGACGGCACCGATGGTTTGTCCGGTGTTGTTCAGGCCCCAGCACTGCGCGAACGACGGATCGTTCGGAACGACGCGACGCTTGCCGTAGTAGTTCGCGTGGGCGTATTCCACGCGCGGGTCGTCGGAAAGGCGGCGGCACAACGCTTCCACGTCGACGGACGGATCGGTTTCGAGCCACCATGCCCGCAACAGGTCGTAGCGAAGTCGGACTTTCATTCCGAGACCGTCGATAATGCGCGCTTGGGCGTCGTCGGAAAGGCGCGGATCGAGGCGCACGACGAGTTCGCCGGGGACGTAGGTTCCCGCACCGCCGCGCGCGAGTTCGGTTTCGGTCAAGGTCGCCGGGTCGCGGTCGACGCGCCCGATGCGCGGTGCGTCGCTCGTGGACTGGGCGACGAGCGACGCTCCGAGGAGCAGCCAAACCGATGCGGACTTTTTCACGAGGTCTAAACTCCTGTCGCGTCCCATGTTGGATTTTATCCCGCGACGGCCCGCGGAGGAAATCGGCCCCAAAGACGCTTCGACGCGAAGGTTGGCGCGGGTTCAGCCGACCGCCACGAAGCGATCGGGCGACAAAAAGTCGACGGGATGCCCCGTTTTCCCGAAGAGCGCGGATTCCGCGAGCGCGTCACCCAGCGTCGGCGCGAGTTTGAACCCGTGTCCGGAGAGCCCCGCGGCGACGTGGATGCGCTTGTGGTGGGGCGTGCGCCCGACGAGGAAGTTGCCGTCCGGCGACATGGTGTAGAGGCACGTGGACGCGGAAACGACTTTGCCCGCGAGCGTCGGTGCCTTGGCGCGATAGACGCCGAGCAAGGCGTGGATGTCTTCGTCACCTACGGGATCCGCACCGACGTCGGGATCGACGAGAATGTCCGAACCGTGGAACGCGACCTTCGGAAACTCGGCGACGGTTCCCGTTCCGAGAGGGTCGGGAGCGAGCCCGTAGATCGCGGGCACGTCCGGGCCGCGATCGAGCAACCAACACGGGAGAAGCGAGACGGCGTGCGCCCCCGCGTTGGGAGCGACCCACGCCTGCACCTGTCGGGTGACGCGCAGGTGGCGTTCGAGTTCCGGAACGAGTTTCGATGTCCAGGCGCCCGCGGCCACGATGGCGTGGCGTGCCGTGAAGGTGCCTTCGTCGGTGGTCACGGTGACGGTCATCCCGCGCTCGCCGACGGAAAGAACGCGCGTCGCGAGTCGCACGACGACGCCACGTCGTG
>JAFMJN010000090.1 GCA_017853435.1 Planctomycetota bacterium
CCTACGGCATGGGGATTGTTTCGGCGGACTTCGATCTCGACGGCGACGTCGATTTCGTCGTTACCGGCGTCGGTAAGACGGCGCTGTGGCGCAATCGCGGCGACGGCGTCTTCGAGGACGTCACCCCGAACTCCGGCATCGTCGCCTGTCCGTGGGGAACGAGCGGAGCGGCGGGCGATCTCGACGGTGACGGCGATTTCGATCTCGTGATCGGCGACTACCTCGACTGGAAGGACACGCCGAGGTTCACCCGTCGCGTGTGCCGCGCCGCGGACGGAACGCGCGACTACTGCTCGCCGCAGTCCTACGGTGCGCCCGGCATGACCCGAGTCTTCGAGAATCTCGGCGGCCTTCGATTCGCGGATCGCACCGAGTCGTGCGGGATCGGCACACGACGCGGGACCGCTCTCGGAGTGTTGCTGACCGATGCGGACGGCGACGGTCGGATCGACGTCTACGTCTCGAACGATCAGATGCCGTCGTTTCTTTGGCGCAATCTCGGAGGATGGCGGTTCGTCGAGGAAGCCACCGAACGTGGATGTGCCGTCGACGAGACGGGGAAGTCTCAGGCGGGAATGGGCGTCGACGGCGGAGATGTGAACGGGGACGGTCGCCTCGATCTCTGGAAAGTCCATCTGCATCGGGAGACGCACGCGCTTTATCTCGGAGCGAACGGCCACTTCGTCGACGCGACGGCGCGCACCGGGCTCGGCGTCTTGACGCGGTCTCAGACGGGATTCGGCACGGCGATCGTCGACGTCGACCGTGACGGCCGACTCGATCTCCTCGTCGCCAACGGACGTGTCGCTCTCGTGCCCGAACTGGTCGGAGGTCCCGACGTCTTCGGCGAACCCGATCAATGGTTGCGGCAACGCGAGGACGGGCGATTCGAAGAGGCGGACGCGGGGGCGGAGTTTCGTCTGCACGAGGCGGGACGGGGACTCGCCGTCGGCGATATCGACGACGACGGGGCGATCGACGTCCTCGTGATGAACCGCGACGGGCCGTTGCGATTGTTCCGAAATCGACTCCCCGCCGCCGCCGCTTGGGTCGGGTTGCGGGTGCGGGAGCGCTCCGGTGCCGACGCCCTCGGCGCGCGCGTGACGCTTCGCTTCGACGACGGTGATTCGGTGAACGAGGTGCGCGCCGCCAAGTCGTATCTCGCGACGTGCGACCCGCGTCTTCAGTTCACGTTCGCACGCGCACGTGTCCCGAACTCGGTGCACGTGCGATGGACCGACGGGGCCGAGACGACGTTTCCCGCTCCCGCCGTGGGGCGTTGGTCGGACGTCCGTCGCGCGCCGCGCTGATCAGCGCGACGCGAGGAGCGACTTCAACGCTGCGACGAGTGCGTCGACGTCCGCATCCGTCGTCGACCACCCGAGGCTCGCGCGGACGGTGCCTCCCGAAGCGGCACTGCCGGCCGATTCGTGTGCCATCGGGGCGCAATGGAATCCGGCGCGCAACGCGATGCCGAAGTCGTCGAAGAGTTTCTCTCCGAGAGGCTTCGGGGCGAACCCGGCGACGTTGAACGAAACAACGGGCGTTTTTCGCGACACGTCGCGATGGCCGTAGATCGTGACCTCCGGCATCGTCGCGAGGGCGTCGAGCAGACGCGACAGAAGACGGATCTCGTGATGGTGAATCGTCGAGAGCCCGGTGTCGAACACCCACCGGATGCCCTCGCCCAAGGCGAGGATCTGCGGAAGCGGAATGGTGCCGACCTCGAATCCGTCGGGTGTCGTGGGCGCCAACTCGTGTTTCCCCGAGTCTCCGCCGGTGCCGCCTTCCATGTACGTGGCGAGGGGGACGCCGTCGCGGATCCAGAGGACTCCCACGCCCGGGGGGCCGTAGAGCGACTTGTGGCCGGGAAGCGCCACCATGTCGACCCCCATCGACTCGACGTCGATCGGAAGCACTCCCGCCGATTGGGCGGCGTCGAGCAGGTAGGTCTTGCCGAACTTCCGACACAGCGCGCCGATCTGCGCCACCGGAAGGATGGACCCGAGCACGTTGCTCGCGTGGGTCGTCGCGACGAGTTTGATTTTCGGGTCGTCGCGCAAGAGGGCTTCGAATGCGACGAGATCGAAGGGCGTGTCGTCGGTGTAGGGAACGACGTGGAAGCGGATGCCGCGCTCGCGCGCGATCTTTCGGACGGGACGCGAGACGGCGTGGTGCTCGACGGCGCTCATGACGACGGCGTCGCCCGCCGCGAGCGGGAAAGCCTGAATCGCCGTGTTCAACGCGTGGGTCGCGCCGGCCATGAAGCAGACGCGTCGCGGATCGTCGGCCCCGAGAATGCGCGCCACGAGCGCACGGACGTCGTCGAGCTGCGAAGCTCCGAGTCGGGCGGCACGCGCCGTGCCCCGCTTCGGGCTGAACAGTTGCCGGAAGGCCGCGTCCATGCGTGTGTAGACCGCATCCGGCTTGGGCCACGACGTGGCGGCGTTGTCGAGGTAGTGCATCGGAGGGGAATCCTAACCCCGCGCTCCCGGGGCGGCACTAGGTGGTGGAGGCGGTCGTTTCCGCGCGGGAAAAGCGCCCGAGCACGAGGACGGGAACGAGGGTCGCGAAGGAAAGGCAAAGCCCGGCGGCCGCCGCGACTCCGAACGACCCCGTGCGGAAAAGGTCGTGGATCGCGACCGCCGCGGGTTTCGTCGCGGGATCGAAAAGCAGGATCGACACCACGAATTCCCCCGTGCACGCGGCGAACGCCAGCGTCGCGCCCGCGGCGATCGCGGGCTTGAGAAGGGGAATCAGGAGATGTCGAACCGTCGCCCCCGGGGTCGCACCGAGCGTCGCGGACGCGTCTTCGAGGCCCGACGGGATCATCGCGCAACCGGCGTCGATGGATTGCACGAGGAGCGGGAGATTGCGCACGGCGTACGCGAAGGGAAGCATCGCCCACGTGCCGACGAGCGGGGGACCGAGTCCGAGGAAGCCTCCCGTCGCGTAGGCCTCCGCCATGGCGATGCCTAAAACCGTCGCCGGTACCGCGAAGGGAATCGAAGCGAGTCCGAGCAGAAGGCGCCGCCACCCCGTCGACGCACGACGGGCGACGAGCACGAGGGACGTCCCCACCGCGATGTCGACGACGACGGCGATCGCCGAAAACAGAAGCGATCGTCCGATCGATGCGGGGAGCTCCGCGCTCCCGCCGATGACGGTCGTCCAAGCGCTCGTGGAAAAACGTGCGTCGGCGAATCCGCCGACGAGACGTCCTCCTTCGACGAAGGAGAGCGCGAACATCGTGACGAGAGGCAGCACGACCGCCGCCGCGATCGGAACGGCGATCGCAAGGAGCCACGTGCGGGCGGAACCGCGTGAAGGCGGGGGCGCCGCGTACGCGCCTTTGCGCGCGGAGGCGGACGATCGGCGGAGAACGATCAAGGGCGCGGCGGCGAGGACGAAGAGGAGAAGAGCGATCGCGGCGGCGCGTGCGGGATCATCCTGCCTTTCGACGAAGATGGCCGTCGTCAGCGTACGGTCGGTACCGAAGACGAACGGAGCGGTGAACGACGCCGTCGCGGACATCCATACGAGGGCGGCGGCACCGCCGATCGACGGGAGAATCTGCGGGAGTGTGCCGTCCACAAACGCTCGGAACGGTCCCGCACCCAAACTGCGGGCGGCGTCGAACAAGGCCGGATCGGCGCGACGCAGCGCACTTTCGACGAGCAGCGTGAACGCGGTCGGAAGGGTCAACGCGTGAATCAGCAGCACGGCTCCGACCCCGCGGAATTCGCCTTCGAAGCCCGACACGACGGTCGGGAGCAACCCGCCGCGGCCGAAGACGAACCAGAAGGCGAGCGTACCGAGGACCGCGGGCATGAGCATCGGAGCGAGCGCGGCCGTTTTGAAGATGCTGCCGGAACGCAGGCGGGCCGCGGCGATGCCGAGTGGAATACCCACGGCGGCGGCTCCGAGTACCGAGGCCGCGGCGATCCCCGCGCTCAGGAGAACGCACGCACGCACCGACGGGGATCCGACGGCGTCCATGAGGGATTCGGGGGAGCCCGCGGGGAACGCCGTTCGAACGAGTGCGAGCAACGGATGCACGACGGCACCGACGAGGATGAAAAGCAGAGCGACGCGGAGTCGGCCCGACGTCATGGGACGTCCGCATCCGCGAACGGACGTCCGGCGCCCTCGCGGAGGGTCAACGCGATCGCATCGCCGGGACGAAGGGCGGCTTCCGGGGAACCGGGGAATGCGCGCATTCGGTAGGTCGTGTCGGCGCAGGTGACGGTCACGTCGATCGCATCGCCGAGATCTCGACGACGCGTGACGGATGCGGTGGTTCCGGGTGCGATGCGGAGGTCGATCGGCCGGAAGCCGAGAAGGGTGCGCCCCCGCACGCCTTCGCCGTCGATGCGGGCCGAGAATCCCGGAGCCTGCGCACGTCCGGCCGACACATCGACGGGCAGCAGCGTCATCCCGAGGAAACGTGCGACGTCGGCGTCGCCGGGATCGTCCCAAACGTCGCGACACGGACCGAAGCGCCGAAGGCGTCCGTCGATGAGCACGGCGAGATCGTCCGCGACGGCCATCGCTTCTTCCCGGTCGTGCGTCACGTGGATCGTCGTCAGACCGAGGCGTTCGTGGAGGGCGCGGAGCGCCTCGCGCGTGGCGGCTTTGAGTCCCGCATCGAGATTGGCCAACGGTTCGTCGAGGAGCAGTAGGCGCGGCTTCGGCGCCAGTGCGCGGGCGATGGCGACGCGTTGCTGCTCGCCGCCGGAAAGCGCTCCGACGGCACGATGTTCCGCGCCGGGGAGTCCCGCCACGGCGAGCGCCTCCGCCACGCGACCCGCACGTTCCGATTCGGGGACCCCGCGCATGCGAAGCCCGTAGGCGACGTTGCCGCCGACGTCGAGATGCGGAAAGAGAGCGAATCCTTGGAACACGAAACCCGCGTCACGCAGATGAGGCGCTTCTCGGGTTACGTCGCGGGCGTCGAGGAGAATGGTCCCGGAAGTCGCGGGATGAAGGCCCGCGATCGTGCGAAGGAGGGTGGTCTTTCCGGACCCGGATCCTCCGAGGAGCGCGACGTACCGACCGGCGGCGAACGTCGCGTCGACGTCGCGAATCCCACGGCCTCCGGGAAACAGCGCGGAGAGAGAGCGCAGCGTCAGCGTCACTTTTTGCTCCGCCCTCGGACCTCGTCCTCGAAACGGCGCAACCACTTGCGGATCGATCCCGCGAGCACGTCGCGTCCGACCGAAGCCCGCGTGAACGCGACCGCCGCGACGTCGGGATCGAGCTTGGACTTCGGGAAATCCGAACGGACCGGGATGCGCGCATGGGAGCGCGCCGCCTGTTCGAGAGCCTCGAGCGACGTCACGTGCTCGAAGAACGCCGCGGCGTCTTTCCGTTCGCCCGATCCCGCGACGAGGGCGACGCCGTCGAGCACGACGGGGACGTCGCAGGAAAGCCCGCTCGCGACGAACGTGTAGCCCTTCGTCCGTTTTTGGAAGACGAGATCCGTGAGATTCCACACCGTGAAGGCCGCGGGGCCGGATTCGAGGCGTTCGAAGAGAATCTCCGGGCTTCCTTCCCACGAGCGTGTGTTCGCGTCGATCGCCCGGAGCAACGCGAAGCCGTCGTCTTCCGACGGCGCACTTGCGACGAGGGTCCCGAGCCATGTCCGCATGGATCCGGACGCGGCGGGATCGCGCAGGACGAGTCGACCGGCGAATTTGGGGTCGCCGAGTTCCGCGAACGTCTTGGGGCATGCCTCCTTCGTGGCGAGCTTCGGGTTGAACCCGATCACCATGGGAAGTTCGTAGACGCCCCACCAGAGATCGCCGGGGCCGCGCGGGTGCTCGGGCGTCGCCCACGTCGGACGGTAGGGAGCGAGCAGGTTCTCCGCGGCCGCCGTGTCGAGCGTGACGGCGTCGGCGCCCCAGACGACGTGGATCGACGGATTCGCTTTCCCGGCCCGCAGTCGTTCGAGGATCTCATTCGACCCGAGATAGAGGCCGACGACGTCGACGTCGGGATGTGCCGACTCGAAGGTACGTTCCGCTTCGGCGAGCAGGTCCACGCCGTGGGCGGACGCGACGACGAGCCGCGTTTTGGTCGGCCCGCCGCAACCCGTCACGAAGACGGCGGTCAGAATCGCGAGAACAGCCCAACGGAGCGGCGACATGGCGGCACGATACCGCAAAACGCCCGGGCGCCGCCGCGCAGGTCGGCGGGACTTGCGCCTTGGGGCGCGAAGGGGGAAAGTCGGTGCGAGGTAACCTTCATGCCGGACCCGAAGCCGCTCGTGGGCGTGATCATGGGATCGCGTTCGGACTACGAGACCATGCGACACGCGGTCGAGACGCTCGAGGCGCTCGGCTGCCCGTTCGAAGTCCGGGTCGTCTCGGCGCATCGAACGCCCGATCTCATGTTCGACTACGCGGCGACGGCGGAGTCTCGCGGGCTCCTGGCGATCATCGCAGGCGCGGGCGGCGCGGCGCATCTCCCCGGCATGGTGGCGTCGAAGACGGTCCTTCCCGTGCTCGGTGTTCCGGTCGAAAGCCAAGCGTTGAAGGGGATGGACTCGCTCCTGTCGATCGTGCAGATGCCGGGCGGTATCCCCGTCGGAACTCTCGCGATCGGCAAAGCGGGCGCGGTCAACGCGGCACTGCTCGCCGCGTCCGTGGTCGGGACCGTGAAGCCGGAAATCCGCGAAGCGGTTCGTGCGTTCCGAGCCGCGAAGACGGCCGAAGTTTTGGCCGCTCCCGATCCGAGGAAGCCCGCGTGAAGAGGATCGGGGTTCTCGGCGCCGGTCAGCTCGGTCGCATGATCGGCTTGGCGGGTATCCCGCTCGGACTCGAATTCCGATTCCTCGATCCGGCCGAGGATCCCCCGGCCGCCGCGGTCGGTTCGGTGATCCGCGCCCCGTTTCACGACGCGGCGGCCTTGGACGCGCTCGCCGATTGGGCGGACGTGGTGACGTACGAATTCGAGAACATCCCGGTGGGTGCCGCGCGACATCTCGCCGCGCGCGTGCCCGTGTGGCCGCCGGCGGAAGCCCTCGAAGCCTCGCAGGATCGTCTCGAAGAGAAGCGGTTCTTCCGCGCCTTGGGAATTCCGACGGCGCCGTTCCGCGCCGTCAACGGGCCCGAAGACCTCGTCGCCGCCATCGCGGAACTCGGCTTGCCCGCGGTGTTGAAGACCCGTCGCATGGGATACGACGGCAAAGGACAGCGTGTGATTCGCCCCGGAGACGATCCCGCGGCGGTGTGGGAGGCCCTCGGGCCGGGGGCTCTCATCCTCGAAGGCTTCGTGGATTTTCGACGAGAAGTTTCCTCGATCGCGGTACGCGCGATCGACGGCACCTTCGGATGTTGGGCGTTGTCCGAGAACGTCCACCGCGACGGCATTCTTCGACGTTCGGCATCTCCCGCGACGGATGCGGCCGGGATCGCCGACGCCGCGGCGGACGCGATGCGTCGACTGATGTCGACGTTGAATTACGTCGGTGTGCTGACCGTCGAGTGGTTCGAGACGGCGACCGGTCTCGTCGCGAACGAAATGGCACCCCGCGTCCACAACTCGGGGCATCTCACGATCGAAGGCGCCGAGACGAGTCAGTTCGAAAACCACGTGCGCGCGGTCGCGGGCCTTCCGCTCGGTTCCTGCGCGCCCCGCGGTTACTCGGGCATGATCAACATCGTCGGCGTCGAGCCCGATCCCGCCGCGGTGTTGGCGCAGCCCGACGTGCATCTGCACCGTTACGGAAAATCGCCGCGACCGGGACGGAAACTCGGCCACGCGACCGTTCGCCGCGACGATCGTGCGTCGCGCGACGCCGCACTCGACCGTCTCGACGCGTCGATCCCCTAAGGGCGCGAGAACGTGATCGCGAGGCCGTCGGAAACGGCCATCCCCGTCGGAACTCCCGGGTCGCCGAGCACCCATTGGGCGTAGAGCGAGACGCCGCTCAACGCGGGCATTTCCGGAATCGACACGAACAGCGACGTGAAGCCTTGTCCGGGGATCCCCGTCGGTCCGCCGTTCACCGAGAGGGGAAGGACGTTCAGCGAGGCGTTGGGGTCGACCCAAAGCGGCATGCCGCCCACGAACACTCCCGGCGGGAGCGCGGCGTCGGCGAGCAGGAGGTAGGCGGGCATCCCCGCGATGCCGCCGAACACGCCGAAACCGAAGTGATCCGATCCGATCATCGCGGGTGCCGGAGCCACCATCTGGGGGACGAATCCGCCGGAGCCGGGCGAGCCGACGCCGAAGGGGGCGGGATCCGGGGTTCCTTCACTCCGTAGGACGGGACGATCGAAGGGGGGAAGACGCGCCGGAACACGCGGATCGAGCAAAGCGTTCGCGAGGAAATCGTGAAGGTCCGCCTTCTGCGCGTTCGTCAGGTTCAACGGAACGATGATCGAATCGCGGTTGTCGGCGAAATCACCGCCGCGGTCGTAGAAGTCGATCACGTCCGCCAACGTCGCGGCGCTTCCGTTGTGGAAATAGGGGCCGCGGAGCGCGGCGTTGCGCAGCGACGGCGTCTTGAACTTGCCGCGGTCGGCGAAGTTGCCGGTGATCCCCGCGCGTCCCATGTCTTCCGCGGGCGGACGGACGCCGATGTTGAAGAACCCCGGACTCGTGAAGGTCGGACTCGTGTGGCAGAACGCGCAGTTCGACGCCGAGAAGATCGCGAGGCCGTTCACCTGCGCGGGCGTCAACGCCGCGGTATTGCCCGCGATGAAGGCGTCGATCGGCGCTTGATTCGGAACCAACGAACGCTCGTAGGCGGCGATCGCGAACGCGATCAACGACGGCGTGATCGTGCTCGTACCGAACGCCGCGTTGAAGAGGGCGGGGTAGGTCGGATGCGCGGCGAGGGCCGCGGCGATGTCGGGAGTCAACGACGACGCGAGACGCATCGGCCGCGCGCCGGTGATCTTGGCGACGATGACCGGCCAGTTGCGGCCCGAGCATCCCATTTCGCCCGCGATCGGCGGGAGCAGCGCTTGGGCTTCGAGGGATCCGCCGGTTCCGATGACGGTCGCGTTCGTGATCGGGTCGCGCACCTTGCCGTCGGCACGACCGTCCCAAAACTGCTGGGCATCCCACTGGTTGCCGATGAAAGCCGGAGCCTTGCGCGCCGTCACGATCTCCTTCGGGAAGAACACGCCGTCGTCGACGAGCGTCCCGTTGCCGGAGCACGACACGATGCCGCGGGATCCGCGAGCGTCGTCGACCGTTCCGAACGTCGCGTCGGGACCGGGGTGCACGTTGCCCGCCGTGAAGGCGCGAGGGTCGCCGCCCGCGACTTCGGGCATGTGGCACGAAGCGCACGCGGTCGAGTTGTCCGACGACAATTGTTCCTCGTAGAAGAGGATCTTGCCGAGCACCACCTTCGCGGGGGTGGTCGGGTTCTCGATCGGCGCGGGCGGAGGGACCAACCCCTGCGCGGAGAGGATCGCCGAGAGAGCGAGGAGGGAAGCGAGGTGGCGCATCGGAGTCATGGGAAGCGTATCATCTTGATAGGCAAGAAGTCGCGACCGTTTCGCGGGCATCCGCACGGAAATGCGCCTTTCCGTGCGGATTCGTCGGCGATGAACGATGTCGGTCAGGGGGCCGGCGTGTACAGGAGGCAGTCTCCGAGAGCCGCCCCCGTCGCATCCGATCCACCCGCGATCAACACCGAACCGTCGAACATGCGGACGGCGAAGTGCGAGCCGCGCGCGGCGGGGAGCGGGTTGGTCGCGGTGATCGCGGTCGCCGCGCCGAGACGCGTGCCGCAATTGGCGATCGACGAGGTCGTGAGCGTCGTTCCGGCGAGGGTGACCGTGCTTCCTCCGGAGAGGTGGGCCTTGCCGTTCTTCAGGAGGACCTGCCCGTGAAGGAGGGCGCCCGCCGCCATAGTTCCCGCCGCGGACCAGGCCGTCCCCGTCGCGTTCAGTTTGACGGCGCTGTTCGTCGAGGTGACACCCGTGAGGATTCCGAACAACAGCGAAGGGGCGAATCCGCCCGACACGAAGACTTCACCGTTCGGCATCAGCGTCGCACGGTGCCCCGTGCGAGCGAGGGAGATGTTTGGGCCCGCGGCGAAACTGTTGGTGTTCGGGTTGTAGATCGAAACGGTGTTCGTCCACGACGGGACTTCGGCACCGAGCA
>JAFMJN010000091.1 GCA_017853435.1 Planctomycetota bacterium
GGCGGCGGCTACGGTGGTGGCGGCGGCGGCGGTGGTTACGGCGGCGGTGGCGGCGGCTACAGCGGTGGCGGCAGCTACGGCGGCGACAGCGGCGGCGACCGCTGGTGATCGCTCGTCGGTGATCACTCTCTGATCACCGTTCGGCACCCGAAGCCCGGAACGCGAGTTCCGGGCTTCACGCTTTTCCGGGCCCACTTGCTACAACATTCACGAGATCCGGGCGCAATGCATCCCGCCGGAGGTCTCTCCCACCATGGCTGAAAACGAAGTCGTCCGCATCACCGCCAAGCTCTCCCCCATCCCGACCAAGTGCACGTTCGAGGTCGACCGCGTCCTCTTCGCGGACGGCTCCGCCTACTTCAACGACGCCGCGGGTTCGGAAGGTTCCTCGGTCCCCGCCGCCTTGTTCGCGCTTTCGGGCGTGAAGCAGGTGGTGATCAACGGAGCCGTCGTCACCGTCACTCAGGACGGAACGGCGCAATGGGCGGTCCTCGCGAAGGAATGCGGCGCCGCGATCCGCCAGGCGATTTGGTCGGGCGTGCCCGCGGTCAAGGCGGGATTCGTCTCCGAAATCCCCGCGGACGAGCAGATCCGCGCGAAAGTCCAGAAGATCCTCGACTTCGAAATCAATCCGGCCGTGGCCTCCCACGGCGGATTCATCGAACTCGTCGAAGTCGCCGGCGACACCATCAAGTTGAAGATGGGCGGCGGCTGCCACGGCTGCTCGTCGTCGTCCGCCACCCTCTATCAGGGCGTCGCGAAGTCGATTCAGGAAAAAGTCCCGGAAGTGAAGACGGTCGTCGACGTCACCGATCACTCGACGGGCGCGAACCCCTACTTCCACTAAGACGAAAGTCAAACATCGAACGACGGAGGCGGAGGTGGGACGAGAATGTCCATCTCCGCGCCGGCGGCGAGCGTGACGGCGCCGTAGTCGTGCGTTTCGGCGGGAAGTCCCACGCCGTATTCGTACGTCACCTTGAGCGACGCGATTTCCCACGTGCCCGACGTCGGTCCGAGCAGCTTGCAGGAATGTCCCATGCTGCCGACGCGGAACATACCGCTGAACGTGCTCTTCGGCGCGCACGACCCTTCGACGCCTCCGAGATCGAGGCTGAAACCGTTGAACTTGATCTGAACGGGGAGGTCGCGACCGGCGTTTCCGGTCACGGCGACGACCTTGATCGAATCGATGCGGGGCACGGGTTTCTCCGGTTCGAGCGGCGGCGGCTCGGCGTCGACATGGTAACGCGCGCCCGGCGTTACACTTCTCCGCCGACGCGCACGACGACGATGGACGCCGCACGCCCCACCCCGAAATTCCTCGACAAGACGTTGATGGAGCTTCGCTTCCCCGACGGAGCGGTGTTCCATTACCCGGCGGCCCATCTCCGTGCGAAGTGCCCCTGCGCTCCGTGCACCACGGGCGATGACGGAGCGCCCACGCGCGTGCTCGACCGCAAGGACTTCGAGGGCGTCGAATTCAAAGGACTGATGCAAGTCGGCACCTACGCCTTCCGCATCCTCTTCTCCGACGGTCACTCCGTCGGCCTCTATCCGTTCGATACGCTGCGATCCGTCGGAATCGCTCCCGGCCCGGCGGAAGACGTCTGATGGCGGCGACCCTCGAAACGACGAAGCCGGCCACCAAGGCGGGTGGATGCGGCCCCGTCCGTCCGTCGAAGACGTCGAAGCGACGCGCCGTCGTGCTCGTCCTCGTGCATCTCGCGGTCCTCGTCCACGTCGCCCACTGGAAGATCAACGGCACGACGCTCACGCCGCTCGAACCGTCGGAGTCGATGCAGACGCTCGAACTCGGCTACGTGAACGCCGGGTTCCTTCTCTTCACCGGAGCCATCCTGCTCACGATGGTGATCGGGCGCTTCTTCTGCGGCTGGGCGTGTCACGTGGTGGCGTACCAGGACGCGTGCGCGTGGATTCTCGGAAAGTTGAAGTTGCGACCGAAGCCCGTGCGCTCGCGCCTTCTCGTGTGGGTTCCGATCGGCGCCGCCTTCTACATGTTCGCGTGGCCGACCGTGTATCGCTTCACGATGAATCTCGCGGGTGCGGATTTCCCATGGCCGACGTGGGTGCTTCACCTCACGACCGACGACCTGTGGCGCACGTTCCCCGGCCCGGTTGTTTCGATTCTGACGCTGCTTTGGGTCGGCGCTCTCGCGGTGTGGTTCCTCGGCGCGAAGGGATTCTGCACCTACGGCTGCCCCTACGGCGCCGTCTTCGGCATCGCGGAAAAGGTCTCGCCCGTACGGATCCGCGTGACGGACGCCTGCGAAGGGTGTGGACACTGCACCGCGGTTTGCACGTCGAACGTGCGCGTCCACGAAGAAGTCAAACTCTTCAAAATGGTGGTCGATTCGGGGTGCATGAAATGCCTCGACTGCGTCAGCGTGTGCCCGAAAGACGCGCTCTACTTCGGTGCGGGGCCGATCCCCTCTCCGTCGGAGCTGCGTCACGTCCGCCCCGAGCGCCGATGGGACTACACATGGCCCGAAGAATGCGCGCTCGCGGTGTTGTTCTTCGCGGCGTTCTGGTCGTTCCGCGGTTTGTTCCACGCGGTGCCGTTCCTCTTCGCTCTCGCGATCGGGACGACGTTCGCGTGGCTCGCGATGACGGCGTGGCGCGTGATGCGCGGGAAGGGCGGCTCTTGGAACGGGTGGCGACTCTCCGAATCCGACGGGAAGCCGACGCGCGTCGGGCGCAACTTCACGTTGATCGCGGTCGCGGCGGCGGGGCTCACCGCGCAGGCCGGTTGGCTGCAGTGGAACCTCCGCGAGGGACTCGCGCTGAAGGCCCAAGTCGCGGCCGCGCCTTCCGAAGCCCACTCCGTGCCCGCATGGAAATCGGACCTCGCCTCCGCGCGTGCGACCCTCGATCGCGTGGCGGCGTGGAGTTGGGCGCCGGACGCGCAACTCGACGTCGACCGTGCGGATCTCGCCCTGCTCGGTGGTGACCTCACGGGGGCCGAGACCCTCTTCCGGAAAGCGTTCGCCGCGGGCGAAGACGGCCCGTACGTGTTGGCGCGCCTCGGTGACGTCGAAGCCGCGCGCGGCAAGACCGATGCCGCCGAGAAGGCCTACAACGATGCGTTGGCGGCGGGCTCGGGCGATCTCTCCCTTTGGACGAAACTCGCGGACATCGCGATGAGCCGGGGCGACACGAAGGCGGCTGCGGGCTATCTCGAACAATTCGTGAAGGGCAATCCCGCCGCGATGCCGATCCGGGACGGACTCGTCACGCTGTACGAAATGCTCGGCGACAAGGCCGCGGCGGAGGTTCACCGCCGAGCGCTCCGCGAGGCCGCGAGCCGACCGACCCACAAGTAGCCGCGGGCGCGGGAAGGGCCCCGGGAAGGGCGTTATCTTTTCTCCTCCCATGAGCCCCCTTTCCTTCGACACGGGTCGCGACGCGCCCCGCACCATGAGCCGGATGGCGTTCGGTCTGACCGGTTCCGAGATTCTCCGTATCGCCGGCGAAGTGCGCGCGCTGAAGGCGTCCGGATCGTCGGTGCTCGACCTCACGGTCGGCGATTTCGATCCGAAGCAGTTCCGCATCCCCGCGGCACTCGAATCCAGGATCGCCGACGCCCTCGCGAAGGGCGAGACGAATTACCCGCCGTCGAACGGCATGCCGGCGTTGCGCGACGCCATCGTGCGTCTGTTCGCGCGCGATCTCGGACTCGACTACCCCGCCGACGGCGTCGTCGTCGCGGGAGGTGCGCGTCCCATCATCTACGCGACCTACCGCGCGTTGGTGAATCCGGGCGACCACGTCGTCTACCCCGTGCCGTCGTGGAACAACAACCACTACGTTCACCTGACGGGCGCCAAAGGCATTCCGATCGAGACGGGCCCGGGATCGCGCTTCCTTCCGGACGCCGCGATGCTCCGCCCCCACCTGCGCGACGCACGCATGCTCGCGCTGTGTTCACCGCAGAATCCGACCGGCACGTGTTTCGACGCCGAGGGCCTGAAGCCCATCTGCGATCTCGTGCTCGAAGAGAATGCGCGCCGCGGATCGGACGAACCGCCGCTCTACGTCATGTACGACCAGGTCTACTGGATGCTGACGTTCGGCGGTACGCGACACGTCACGCCCGTGGGGCTTGATCCGCGGATGGCCCCGTGGACGATCTTCGTCGACGGCGCGTCGAAGGGCTTCGCCGCGACGGGCCTCCGCGTCGGTTGGGGCGTCGGACCGCCCGCCATCATCAAGCGGATGTCGGACACCATCGGACACATGGGGGCCTGGGCGCCGCGCGCCGAGCAGGTCGCGGTCGCCGGATTCCTCGACGACGCCGCGGCGATGACGGAGTTCCGCACGTCTTTCCACGGCGACGTCCGCCGACGCCTCGAACTCCTGCACGAAGGCTTCCAGTCGATGAAGACCGCAGGACTCCCGACGGACTCGATCGCCCCGATGGGTGCGATCTATCTGACGGTCCACATCGGTGCGAAGGGGCGCACGACGCCCGACGGCCGCGTGCTCGCCTCCGGCGACGACGTGCGACGCTACCTCCTCGAGGCCGCGGCGTTCGCGTTGGTCCCGTTCAACTGCTTCGCGTCGCCCTCGGAGAACTGGTACCGCTGCTCCGTCGGCGCGGTGAGCGAAGACGACATCCGCGGCGCACTTCCCCGCCTCCGCGCCGCGCTCGCCGCCCTCCGCTGAAACCCGAAGGAGATTTCGCCATGACGATCGACGCCGACACGCAAAAGCGCCTCGCGGGCGAAGCCGCCGCCGCCTTGGTCGAATCCGGGATGCGGCTCGGCGTCGGCACCGGTTCGACGGCGGCTCACTTCGTCCGCGCACTCGCGGCGCGCATGAAGGACGGTCTTTCGGTGAGCGGTGTCCCGACGTCGGAGAGCACGGCCGCGCTGATGCGCGAACTCGGAATTCCCGTGCTCGGTCTCGCGGACATCGACACGCTCGACCTCGCCGTCGACGGCGCGGACGAAGCCGATCCCGATCTCGCGTTGATCAAAGGCGGCGGTGCCGCCCACCTTCGGGAAAAAGTCGTCGCGCGATGCGCGAAGCGTTTCGTGGTCATCGCGGACGGTTCGAAACTCGTCCCCGTGTTGGGCACGTTCAAACTTCCCGTCGAAGTCGTTCCGTTCGCCTTGCCCGCGGTCCTGCGTGAACTCGCGGGACTCGGTGCCCGCTGTGCGGTCCGCGTGTCGAAGGCGGGAGCGACGGTGCTCACGGACAACGGCAACATCGTCGTCGATGCGGACTTTTTCCCCATCGACGATCCGGCGCGCCTCGCGACCCGTCTCGACGGGATCCCAGGAATCGCCGAGCACGGGTTGTTCGTCGGAATGGCCGAGCGCCTCATCATGGGCATGCCGGACGGCTCCGTGCGCACCGTGTTCCCGCGCGCGCGCTGACCGCGCGAAGCGTCAGAGATCCGGCGGCAGCGGCGCGGCGTCGGGGGGCAAATGCGGAAGGCGCGTCTCGCGCTCGACGTACGGCTCATCCGGATCACCGCCGAGAAGAAACGGCACGACGCGCGACAACGTGTGATCGTGCGGAACGGACGCCGCGATGACGTGCGGCGCACCCGCGAGAATTTCGACGTCGACGTGGGGAGACGACGTCGCCTTCAGCACGGACACCGTCACGCGGTTCGAAACGACCTTGTCCGACCCGCCGAGCATCGCGAGGACGGGGCGATCGATGCGACGGGCTTCCCGCTTCACGAAGCGCTGCAGCTTCCAAACTTCGAACAGGAGTCCCGACGTCACTTCCTTCGCGCGAAGCGGGTCGTTGCGCATCGCATCGAGCCAACGCGGATTCTCGGTGAGATTGTCGATGCCGTAGGGCATCGGACGCAGACGTCGCGGCGCGAACAGCGCGCGCACGAAAATCGACAGGCGTCGCGAGGTGGGCAACGCGGAAGCCGCACCGAGACCGGGTGCCGAAAGCACGATGCGGTCCAAGACCCCGGGGTGTTCGACGGCGGTGGCGAGCGCGATCGCCCCGCCGAGCGAAACTCCGAGCGCATGGACGGGCTTCCCCGTCGTCTCGCGCACATGGACGGCGATCTCCGCGACGTCCGACGTCCATGCGCGCCATGAACCGACGTGGCCGCGCGTTCCTCCCGAACGACCGAAACCGCGTCGATCCATGATCCACGCACCCACGCCCTCGGCGGCGAGAGCGGCTCCGAGCGCGTCGTACCAACCCATGTGGCTCGCGATGCCGTGGAGAATCAACACCTGCGGACCTTCGGCCGCATGGACGCGGACCGCGACGTGCGTGCGGTCTTTCATCGGAAGCATCACGAGGCGCGGCTCAGAGGGCATGGCGCGCCTCCTCGTCGGCCGCCGCATCGGGCCACGGTTGAACGGCGAGCAGATCGGCCGTCGCGGCGGGCGCCGTCGACGCTCCGTCGGATACCGCGAGCACGTTCGTCTTCGCCTGAAAAAGGCGACGCCCTTCCGCGACCAACGCACGCTTTCCGGATTCGTACCAACCGCACTCCATCACGTGGAGCACGGGGCCGGAAAGGCGTCCGCTCGCACGCTTCGCTTCATACTCGAGATTGAGACGGCGCAGATGTCCGTCGACCGCGCGTAGGAAGCGCTCCCGGAGTGGTTCCGGCAGAGGGACGCGACCTTCGACCTTGAAGACGTAGCGCTCGAACGCCGGATCGGCCTCCGCTCTGAAGTGTTCGGCCTCCCATCCCGCGTCCTTCGACGCGGCGCGGACGGCTTCGATCACTTGGTTGACGGTGACCTTCTCTCCGGTGATCGACGTCACGCCGCGTCCCTTGCGCAGGAAGGCGATTTCGGGGACTCCGGAACGCCAACCCGTGACGCGCACGATGTCGTTGATGTCGTAGCGGTAGAGCCCGCCCGTCGTCGTGAGGAGGACGTGGTAGTCGGCGCCCGTGTCGACTTCGTTGAACCAGCGAGGCGACCAGCGACTCGGGTCGTCGGGAAATTCTTCGACGTCACGAACGGGAACGAACTCGAACACGCCCGCGTTGATGCCGAGCACGCCCGACGCACCCGTATCGGACATGGGAATCGTTCCTCGGGCCTCGGACGACAGATAGCCGAGATCGCGCACGGGCACCGGCCGACGACCATCCGGATCGAACCATCGGGAGAAGCGGTCGAGATGCCCTCCGACGGTGCCCCCCTTCCAACACCCGATCAGTGCGAGGTCGGGCCACACGTCGGCCGGGAGCAGCGCACCGCGACGCGACCGTGCGGCCTCGAGTTCGCGGGCGCGGTCCCGATTCGGGCGCAGATGCGGCAACAAGGCGGCGCGCACTTCGGGCGACAACGTCTCGCTCCGCGAGAATCCCCCGTCGTGCATGTCGCGCAGCAGAGACTCCGCATGCCCGTCGGCCATGTCGCAAAGTTTGGTGATCGACGACGGATTCGCGGTGGCGAGGAACGTCACCGACGCGCGCAGCGCCACCGAGAGGATCGCCAAGTAGCGCGTGTCGTAGTCGTCGATCTCGAAGACCGGATACGGCGTGACGTAGAGCTTCTTCACGGGCGCCGGGTTGTCGCGGTAGATCACTCCGCTGACCGATCCATACGGAATTCCGGCCGGCGTGCGCCCCTCTTCGGCGGGTGAGACGAGGCTCAAGATTTTTCCCGCGTACATCCGCGGGTGATCCGTGGACGCATGGTGCAACCACGTGCGGAACTGATCGGCATGGTCGCGACCACGGCAGGTCGGCGTGATCGGCACGTGCTTCGGTCGGCCCGTCGTCCCGGAGGTACGCGCGAACATCACGGGACGCTCGGCCGTGAGGACGTTCTCCTCGCCGTTGACCATTCGGTCCACCCAGTCGGCCACGTCGTCCCAGTCCACGATGGGCTGCCGACGCCAATCGGCGATGGTCGCGACGTCCGAAAAACCGTGTTCGCGCCCCCAATCGGTCCCGGCGTTGCGTCTGAGAATTTCGAAGAGTTTGCGTTCCTGCGTGCGGAACGGGTCCTCCAAAGCCGCATCGAAGCGGGCCGCCGAAGCCTTTCCCGCCGTCCGAAGGAGCCATGAGGACCACCAACCCATGGGAATATGGTAGGCGGTCGGGCGGGTTTTCCCTCAGCCGATCGGCGGGAACTTACGATAAGAAGAGCCGGGAGTACCCCATGGAAGAGCTCATCGACCCCACCGAACGCCGCATTCTCGGCGTCCTCATCGAAAAGCAGATGACGGTGCCCGACACCTACCCGATGACCTTGAACGGCATCACCGTCGGCGCCTCGCAGAAGAACAATCGCGATCCGTATCGCGCGTTCCACGAATGGGAAATCGAAGGGGCCCTGCGTTCGCTGATCGAACGCGGTCTCGTGAGTTACTCCGATCACCACATGGGCGGTCGCACGCGCCGCTACGCGCACCGTCTCGACGAGAAGCTCGGTATCGAGAAGGAGGCCCTCGCCGTTTTGGCGGAGCTCCTCCTGCGCGGACCGCAGCAGCCCGGCGAACTCCGCACGCGGGCCGATCGCATGACGGCGATCCCGACTCAGGAGCAACTCGGTGCGATCCTCGACAAGATGGCGGCCATGTCGCCGCCGCTCGTGGTGAAGCACATCCGACGCTCCGGTGAGCGTGCGGAACGTTGGTCGCAGACCCTCGCCACCGACGACGCCCATCTCGGCATCACGGCGACGTCGCTTCCGGCCTTCAATCCGACGCCCAATCCTCTCGCGTCGATCCCCCGCGATGCGAACCCGCAAGCGGTTCCACCCGCGGAGGGAAGCGTGACGATTCAGGCCGCTCCGCCCCCCGCTTCGAACGTCGCCGCCCTCGAAGCCCGCGTCGCCGCGCTCGAAGCGGAAGTCGCCGCTTTGAAGGCGCGCCTCGACGCGACGTCGGCGTCCGCCTCGGCGGTCGACCCGTATCTCACCAAATCAGAAGGCTGATCCCGTTCGACATGACGACCGGAACGCCGGTCGTCAGCGCCGTGTCGATCACGCCGAGTTGCGCGGTGACGTAGAGGCCGACCAACGCCGGGTCGAGCGGAATCGGCAATTGGTACTTCACATGCCCTGCGTAAGTCGGCGACCTCCAGTCGCCCGTTCCCGTCGTCGCTCCTTCGATGATGAAGGCGAAATCGGAATAGAGGTTGCAACCGGGGGTTCCGATGTTGATCGGTGAGAAGGCCGAAGTAAAGCCGATCACGAGGATCGCGGGAGCGTTCGGGACGAAGCCGAAGCCTTCGAGCGTGAAGTTGGTGTTGCCGTTCTGCGTCTCGGTTTGCGCGAACAGCGTGCCGACGGAACCGTTCGACCCCGCGCACCCGTCGCCGATGTTCAGCAACGTCACGCCTTCGAGTTTGTTGCAATAGAGCCGCACCTTCGGCGCCGACAGCGTGGTGGCGACGGTCCACGTCGCACCGGCGAGCGTCGTACTGGTCGCCGCATTCGTCGTGAACGTCGCGGTGGCCGTCGACTGCTGCGCGACCGTGCTTCCGCCCGGTTCGATCCAGCAGATCCAGTACGTCGTCCCCGCATTCATGGTGACGGTGTTGTCGAAGTTTCCACCCTGCCAACGTTGTCCGATGACGGGATTCTTGAGCGACCACGTCGTTCCGACGAGCCGCTGCAGCGGCTTCGACGTCGTCGGATCGTCGCTCCAAATTTCCAAACTCATGTGGTAGGAAGTCGACGCCGTCGCGACCGTGTTGGTGTAGAGCGTCCCGGAAGCGACGGTCACGGTCGTCGACGGCGTGTAGCGCCACGCGCGACGGTTGGACGAGCCGTTCGTCGAAACGAACGACACCGCGGTGGACGCCGTGTTGGTCGCATCGTTGAGCCCGATGCAGGGGGGCGTCTGGGCCGAGATCGACGGGACGACGAGACAGGCGACGGCGACGAGTGCTCGGAAATTCATGAGAACCTTCAGCCCCGGGTTGCGAGGAAGTTCACCCGCGGACGCCGAACATCCTAAGCCGGATCGACCGCCGGGGATAGTCGACTTTAAACGACACCGTCGGATCACCCCTGCATCGTCGGATCACCCCTGCATCGTCGGATCACCCCTGCATCGTCGGATCACCCCTGC
>JAFMJN010000092.1 GCA_017853435.1 Planctomycetota bacterium
TCGCGTCGGCGATCCTCGGGGAGGTACGCCACGCCCGCCCGCAAAGCGGCTGCAGCGTCCGCAAAAGCCACCCGGCTTCCGTCGATCTCGACGCTTCCGCCGGACGACGGATCGACGCCCGCGACGAGTCGGAGCCATTCGGTGCGCCCCGATCCGAGAAGTCCGGCGATGCCGACACGCTCGCCGGTCCCGATGTGGAGCGATTTCGCGGCGACGGTCTCAGAGCCGACATCCTCGATCACGACACGTCGCGGATTCTCGATGTCGTGCGCGACGCGTGTCGGAGAGACGGTCGTCGCTCGTCCGAGCATGGCGTCGACCCAAACGGATCGACCGCCGGAGGCGGCCTCTCCACTCCACGCCACGCGCCCGTCACGAAGGACGGTGACGCCGTCGCAAAGATCCTCGATCTCCGACAGCGCATGCCCGACGAACACGATGCTCGCACCTTCCGACGCCAGCGTTCTCAGCAACGCGAAGAGAACGCCGACCTCACGCGCCCCGAGCGACGACGTGGGTTCGTCAAGTACCAGCAGCCGTGTCGCGCCCACGGAGATCGGGGCGTCGAGCGCACGCGCGATCGCGATGCGCTGCCTCACGGCCAACGGCAACGTGCCGACCGTCCTATCGGGGTCGAGGATCAGTCCGACACGCCCGAGCGCTTCGCGCGTTCGTGCCTTCGCCCGCGTGCGGTCGATGAATCCGAACCGCGTCGTCGGCCACCGACCGAGATTCATCACGTCGACGACGGTCGACGTCGGCCCGAGGCGCACTTCTTGGTGAACCATGGAAACGCCGCCCGCCGCCGCATCCGCCGTCGACCGCGGCATCCATGCGGCGCCGTCCTTCGACATCGTTCCCGTATCCGCGACGTCCGCTCCCACGATGATCCGCAACAACGTACTCTTGCCGGACCCGTTCGCACCGACGAGTCCGTGAATGGTGCCCGCCTTCAGAGCGAGCGACACGCCGTCGAGAGCACGCGTCGGCCCGAACCGGCGCACGAGATCACGACATTCGAACATGCGTCAGTAGGCGCGCGTGGGCAGCGCCTCGCGCACGTTCGAAGCGTCGAACACGCCGCCGGGCGTCACGATGCGACGTTCGACGGTTTCCCCGCGCCCGATTTTTTCGAGCACGTCGAAGACCAACGGCCCGATGATCGGATTGCATTCGACGGTGCATCCGAGCGTTCCGGCGGCGACCGCTTCGAACGCGGCACGAACGCCGTCGATGGAGACGACGATGACGTCGACTCCGGGCTTGCGACCGACTTCGGCAAGCGCCTGCAACGCGCCGAGCGCCATGTCGTCGTTGTGGGCATAGACCGCCGTAATCCCTCGGCCTTCCGGTGTTTTCAGAAACGCCTCGAGCGCCTCTTTGCCCTTCGCGCGCGTGAAGTCCGCGCTTTGCGCCCACACGACCTTCATGTCCGGATAGCCCGCGACCCCCGATGCGAACCCCTTCTTTCGGTCGATCGCCGGGGCCGCACCCACCGAGCCTTCGAGCTCCGCGATCATCGCCTTGCCTCCGGTCGTCTTCGCGAGCCACGCGGCCGCGCGCCGTCCCTCCTCGACGAAGTCGGCACCGATGAACGTCGTAAACAGCGACGGATCGGTGACCTCGACGGAGCGATCGGTCAAGACGACGGGAATCCCCGCCGCCTTCGCATCACGCAAGACGGGTTCGAACCCCGTTTCGACGATCGGCGGAAGGATGATCGCGTCGACGCCCTGCGCGATGAACGTACGCAGCGCGAGAATCTGATTTTCCTGCTTCTGCTGAGCATCGGAGAACCGCAAGTCCCAACCGCGGCGCGCGGCTTCTTCCTTGATCGAACGCGTGTTCGCGGTGCGCCACGCACTTTCGGCGCCGATCTGTGCGAACCCGACGACCTTGCGACCCGACCCGGGCTGCGCATCGGAACATGCCACGACCACGAGACCGAGGAGCAGGAGAAGAGCGGTGCGCATGCGTCGCGAGTCTATCGGACGGAGCGCGAAACTACTTGGCTTCGCGCACCCGCCACTCGTGTATCCCGCCCGCCCAGCCCGGAAGACTCTCGATCTCGAGACGCAGACCCGGCGTCTCGCACGCTGGGAACGTCACGGCGTTGTACCGGTCCTTGTCGACGCCCGGCGTCGACTGGCCTTCGATCGTCCGCCATGCCCCGTCGACGCGCTTCTGAACGCGCCACGTCTTCGGTACCCGACATTCGCCGCGCCCCGTGTCGTCGAACCAGTAGACGTCGACCCCGTCGACGGTTTTCGGCGACGGAAAGTCGTACTGCACCCAAATCGTCTCGCCCTTCTTGGGCCACCAGTGGAAGTAGGGGCTGTCGTGGTCGATCGACGCCGTCGGTTCGTAGCGATCCGCGAGGTTCCCGAGATCACCGCCGAACGAGGACGACGCCTTCGACGACGACGCGAGCGTCGGCAACGGCGTGGCGATCGCGCCCGACACATCGGCGGCCATCCATACCTGCATGGGGGTAGGTCCCCGATTCGCCCACGCGAAGTACGGAATCGCGGTCACGGGACGCGGAGGCCCGAGCGCGACGCTTCCATCCGCCGAGCGTACCGCCTCGCGTGCGGAAGTTTCGAGCACCGTGACGCCCCCGAGAAGTTCGGGACGATGCTTCGGAACGATCGGCGCCGACGGATCGAGCACGAGAGCTTCGAGGTTGACTCCCGGCTGATCGACGCCCTCGAACGCATAGACGATCGGCCCGCGCATCAGCGCGGTGCGTCCGCGGCACGACGCGACCCGTGGGTCGGCGACCACCTTCATGACGGGCATGGGGAACTTCAACGCCACGGTGTCGCCCGGCGTCCATGTGCGCTCGATCGTGATCCATTCCTCCTTCAGATCTTCGTCGAAAGGCGCTCCGTTGATCCGCACATCCACGTCGGGGATCGACACCGCGCGATCGGCACGCGTGTAAAGACGCGATGGGAACGGATCGCCCTTCACCCATCCAGGGATCCGCAACTTCAATGCGAACACGGCCGCCGACGGTGGAGTCACCGTCACCATGACGTTGCCGCCCCACGGCCAATCGGTATCGACGGAAACACGAGTCTTGCCGCCTTCGCCGAGAGCCGCTTCACCGTTCATGTAGTGCACGACCGCGATGTCGCGGCCCGCTTCGGCGAAGGCATATCCGCCGATCGACGCCACATGGCGCGCGACGTTGGGCGGGCAACACGCACACCCGAACCACGGCACGCGCGCGGCGCCGCGACGCGAAGCGAGCGGATTGGGATAGAAAAAGGTCTTGCCGTCCAAACCCCATCCGGAATGGAACGCGTTGTAGAGCACGCGTTCCACCATGTCCGCGTAGCCGACGTCGCCGGTCGCCAACAGAAGACGATGACTCCAGTTTCCGTGCGCGATCGACGAGCATGTCTCGTTGTAGGCCGTCGTATTCGGAAGATCGAAACGGACGCCGAACCCTTCGTTGTTGCCCGTCGATCCGATGCCTCCCGTGATGTAGGCTTTCGTCGACACCGCGTCGGACCACAAGCGCTCCGACGCCTTCAAGAGGTCGAAGCGCCCCGTCCGTCGAGCGATCTCCGTTCCCGCTCCGAGCAAGTAGGCGAACCGAACGGCATGTCCGACGGCCTCGTCTTGATCGACCAAGGGTTTGTGATCCTGCGCATACTCGCCGAACAGCGCGCGACCGCTCTCGCGGCGTCCCCGCACGTCGACGAACCACTGCGCGAGCGTCAGCCATCGCGCGTCGCCGGTCGTATCGTGCAGCGCGAGAAGCCCGTATTCGATTTCGGGGTGCCCGCACGGGTAGGGGTTGCGTCCGCGTCCGAAAACCGATTCGACCAATCCGGCATGCTTCAGCGCGACGTCGAGGAGCGTTCCGTCGCCGGTCGCGCGCTTCCACGCGACGGCGGCTTCGTAAAGGTGCCCGGCGCAGTAGAGCTCGTGGCCGTGCGCCATGTCCGACCAACGATCCTTCCCTCCCGGAGGCGGGTTCTTCGGATCCATGATCGTGCGGGACGTGTAGAGGTAACCGTCCTTTTCTTGGGCGGCGGCGATCAACGTGACCACCTCGGTTGCTCGGCGCTTCAGTTCGGGCTCTTCGCGAATGAGAAGAACGCGGGCGCACGCTTCCACGGCTTTGTAGACGTCGGAGTCGTCGAAGAAGGTGCCGGTGAACCCGCCCTTCTCGCGCCCCGCGGCGACCGCGAAGTTCCGGAGTCGTCCCGTTCGGGCGCATTCATCGAGGTTGTGGAACGCGGTGACCTTCGCGTCGAGTTCCTGTCGCGGACCCCAGAAACCTCCCGAAAGTCGAACACGGGCGGCGTCGACGGCCGAGAGTCCCATGACGCGGTCCGACGGGGGCGCGGGCCGCGGAACGGAAGAGGGCCGAGAGTCCTGTGCCGCGACGGCGGCCACCATCAGGAACGCGAAGACGCATCCTTTCATCGGATCACTCTCCTACTCGACGACCGATCGGCGGTCGGATCCCGACCGGGGTGGGGTTCGAAGTTACTCGCGGCCCAACAACCGTCGGGCGATCGCAAGCGTCGCGAGCACGTCCCCGAGCGCATCATGGGCGAGTTCCACCGTGATGCCGAGATGGGCGGCGACCTCCGTCAATCGCATGCTTTTGATGCGCTCCTCGGGGAATCGAAGGTGCCACATCGCGAGGTGCATGACGTCGAGGGACATGCGATCGACCGGGCAAAACGCGTTCTGCGTTTTGAAGAGATGGAATAGACGATCGATGTCGAATCCGTGCGAATTCCACCCCGCGGATTGGGCGACCCGGTAGGTACCGCCGGTGCGGCTCGAAACACGTTCGAGCGAGCGATGACGCCCGAGGAACTCCCCAAAACGCGCGACGGCGTCTTTGGGAGCCAGGGCCTCGCGACGCCACACCTCGCGGTCGTAGTGGTTCACCTCGAGGGCTTCGGGGTCGGCATCCTCCTCGCGGAACTGCACCTTGCATTCGAAGCGTTCGCTTTCGCGCAACGACGCGTCGGCCGCGACGGCGGCGATCTGGAGGATGGGGTGCTTGATGTCGAGGCCCCCGGTCTCGAGGTCGAAGAAAACGATCATGGCCGACAGCGTAAGCGGTCGGGACGACACCCGCCGTCGGGCTCGGGGCGATCGCGAGGGCGGTTCACGATCCCCGGGGTTCGGACTCCCGAGACCGCCTCCGACTGACCGCGCCGCGCCTCCACGAAGGACCGAACAAAAAAGCCCCGGAATCGTTGAGATTCCGAGGCTTCAAGCACGCCGTGTAGGAGTCGAACCCACAACCTGCCGATTTGGAATCGGCTGCTCTGCCAGTTGAGCTAACGGCGTTCGGGAGCGGAAACCGCTCGAGGCTGAAGTCTACCCGCCCGCATCGGCTCCCCCAAGAAGTCGCCCGAGAAGAGTCAAACCGGGGAGTGCCCGGGGTTTACGTTGATCCGCGGCGATCGGACCTCCCCGTCGATGGCCGACCACGATTCCGAACCCCCCTCGGCACCCCGTTCAAGGTTGGCGAAAAAACATGAGAAATTCGCACGGCGGCTACTGCAAGGTTTCCGCCCTCGCCCCTATGGTGCGTCCCGGTCGCTTCCCCGCGACCGATGGAGATGTGAAATGAGTCCAACGAAGTTCCTGCATGCAGCCCTGCTGCTCTGCGGCGGCGCCTTGTCGGTGACCGCCCCTCTCATGGCCCAAGAGGTTCCTCCGCCGCCGCCGGGGCACGTCCTCGTGGACGACATGTACCTGCCCGCCGAGGTCGTCTACGGCGATGCCGTCTTCAGCGGAACGCTCTGGCCCGGTGGTGTCGTTCCCTATTCCTTCAACGCGAACGTGAATGCGACGAACCAGACGCGCGCCATCAACGCGATGGCGGAACTCGCCGCGGCTGCGAACCTGACGTTCGTTCCGCGCGTCGCTCAGGCGAACTACATCGTCTTCAACGATTCGACGGTGAACAACTCGCCGGTCGGTATGCAAGGCGGCGGCCAAACCATCAACATGGTGTCGTGGAACGAGAAGTTCGTGATCTGCCACGAGATCATGCACTCTTTGAGCTACCTCCACGAACAGTCGCGGCCCGATCGAAATACCTACGTCACGATCAACTCGGCGAACATCTCCCAGACCGCCTGCAGCGGCGGGCCCTGCGACCACAACTTCGCCATCACGGCATCCGCGACGTCGACCGGAGCCTACGACTTCGGATCGATCATGCACTACGGTCCGACGGCCTTCTCGGTCAACGGGAACCCGACGATCACCGTCAATGCCGCCTACGCATCTTCGGCGGGTCTCCTCGGGAATCGCACCCGCCTGACGACTCTCGACGCTCTCGGTCTCCAGACGCGTTACGGTCTTCCGCCGGCGCCCACGGTGTCGTCCATTTCGTCGAACAACGCCACGACGGGCGCGGCGGCGATCACGCTGACAGTCACGGGAACGCTCTTCTGTGGTGGTTCTCCCGACGCGACCGGCGTGCAAGGGAGCGTCGTGATGTTCGGCAGCAATGCTTTGGCGACGACCTTCGTCAGCCCGACGACGCTGACCGCGACCATTCCGACCACCCTCTTGGATCAAGCCGGTTGCTTCCCGGTCACCGTCGAAAACGCCTACCCGGGTGGCGGCGCCTCGAACGGCATCGACTTCACGGTCGGACCGACCGGTAATTCGGGCTACTACCTCGGCTCTCAGGAGAACGCCTACCTCGGCACCGGACTCTGCGCGATGGGCGACGTCACGGGTGACGGTGTCACCGACTACGCCGTCGGCGAGCCCGGTTGGGACAACGGTGTCATCACCGACAACGGTCGCGTGCATCTGATCAACGGTTCGACCGGCGCGATCGTATGGACGGCGACCAACGGCGGAAGCAATTACGACTACGGCACGGCGCTCGCCAATATCGGCGACGTGAACGCGGACGGCGTCAACGATCTCGTCGTCGGCGCCCCCGGCTACAACGCCGATCAGGGCCTTTGCCGCATCCTGAACGGTTTGACCGGCGTTTCCATCCGCTCGTACTTCGGTACCGCCGGAACGACGGGTCGGTTCGGTTCCGTGATCGCGGCGGGCGGCGACTTGAACGCGGACGGCGTCCGCGACTTCATCGTCGGTGCTCCGGGCGCATCGAGTTACGTACAAGTGCTCTCGGGTGCGGCCGCGACGGTCATCCGCTCGCACGCGGGCTCCGGCACCGAACTTCTCGGCTCGTCTCTCGCCGTCGGCGACTTCACCGGCGACGGTGTCGCGGACTACGCGATGGGCGCTCCGGAAGCCCCGGGTGCGGGCACCTCGCGGGGGCGCGTCCTCGTCGTCAACGGCGCGACGGGTGTGACGTTCTCGACCCTCCAAGGCCCTTCCGACAACGACGATTTCGGCGAGTCGCTCGCCGCGATCCCGGCTGTTTCGAAGAACGCGCTCGGCACGTCGTCCCTCGCCATCGGCGCGGATCAAGGAGCGGTTCTTCCCGGATACGTGAAGGTCTATTCGTACAAGCTGTCGGGAGTGCCTCCGTTCCTCATCAACCTGATGAGTGCCGAATTCACGATCAACGGGTCGGTGAACGGCCAGGACATGGGTGAGGCGGTCGCATCCGCGGGCGACGTCGACGGCGACGGCATCGGCGATATCGCGATCGGTTCCCCTGGCCATTCGACGTCGACCGGCAAGGTCGAGATCTACAGCTCGGCGGATCAGCGCTTGCTCGCGATGTTCGAAGGCAGCGGAACTTCGAGTTTCTTCGGCCAGATGATCGACCACATCGGCGACACCAACGCGGACGGCTGCCCGAACGTTCTGATCGGCGCACCGAACGACGACACGGGTACCTGCACCAACATGGGTGCGGCGTACGTCCGCAATGCGGTCGCTCCCCCGAGCCGCACGAAGCTGATGATCACGGAAGTGTGCAACAACCCGAATCCGTCGGTCGAACTGACGAACTTCGGCGGCACCTCCGTCGATCTCTCCGACTACACCGTCGTCGTGAAATCGGCCAATACGACGTGGTCGGCCGCGCTCGGTGCGACGACGTTGGCCGCCAAGGGCGTCGCCGTCGTCTCGCGGGCCGGTGCCGCCGACTTCCCGGAAACACCTCCGGTTTCTCCGAAACTGAAAGTGCTCCCGGCGGGCGTTTCGCTGTCGAACGGCTTCTCCGCCGTCGTCGCTCTCGTCGATCGCTCGGGAATCGTGGTGGACGAAGTCCGCATCGGGAACGACCTCGGCACCTACTCGCAGGGCTCGCTCGGCGGCCTGTTCCGCGGGTTGGCTCCGCGGTCGGCGACCACGGTTTCCGTCGAACGCATCTGGGGCTTGGATTCGAACTCCGGCGGCGACTGGACCCGACAGGTTCAGACGTCGATGGGACTCGAAAATCGCAGCTCGGGTGCACGTGGAACGGATCCGATCGCTACGCAGGACTTCGTGATCAACGAAGTCGACGATTCGCCGGACTACATCGAGTTCCACGTCCGCAGCGGTGGATTCTTCGGCATCATCGACGGCACGAACTACGAGTTGGAGATCGTCAACATCATCAACACGACGCGTCAGACCATCCGCCCTTGGAAGGGGACCGCCGCAGCCCTCTACGGGCACCCGGTCATCGGCACGAGCGTCTCGGCCCCGGCCGAAATGCCCGCCCCGGTCTCGGCGACTCTGCCGAACTACTGGAACATCGCCGCCGCCGGCGAAACGATCGGTCTGACCGGTGACGAACAGGCCATCACGCTGTACGACCACTACGGTCGCGTGCTCGACGTCGTCCGCACCAACTGGCGCCTGTCGTCGACGAATTACTTCGTCAACAACCACCCGCGCTCTCCCGCCCACTGGGCGGAGTGGGGCGGTGCGGTGAATCGTCAGATCGGCGGAGACGGCTCGTACGGGCGCGATGCGGCGGCGACGGACACCAACACGGGTGCCGACTGGTCCAACCAGATCGCGCGCTCGATGGGTTCCGACAACGGCGCGGCGTTCGGTTCGGCGTTGATCACCGATCTCTTCGACGTGCGCGCCAACAACGGCCAAGGCGGAGGCATCGCGATGATCCTCAACGCCGGGTCGTCGATGGCGGGCAAGAAGTGGTCGATCCTGATCAGTGCGCAGGCTCCCGACTACGGCCGCGGCCCGTTGATGGGTCTTGGTTGGGACGCCCTCAACAACTGGGTGGCGCTCTACAACGACCCGTTCCTTTCGGGCATCCTCGATGCGGACGGCTCGGGCCGCTTCGACTACCCGTCGGGGTTGGTGCCCGCGGGACTCGTGTTCGACACGATGTTCATTCTGCAGAACGCGGGCGATCCGGGCTCGCTCCTCATGCAGACGCCCGTGCTGCAGCTCAATACCTGATCGCGGGTAACACCCTTCGCGGGTGACGTCGCCCCGGTCGATCTCACGGTCGACCGGGGCGCGTCGTTTTTCGACTCGGCGCATCCTCCTAGAATCGACGCATGAATCGCAACGCCATCGACACGTCACCGCCCCGCGACCGCAACGACGACTTCTCGGATGCGGTGGTGGCGGCACGGCGCGCGTGGACGGGCACCTCGATCCCCCATCTTTCGGGACAGGCGGTGCCCGCGGCCGAAGCCCGCGGCAACGTGGAGCATTTCATCGGGCACGCGCAGATCCCGGTCGGCGTCGTCGGCCCTCTTCGACTCCTCGGCGACTTCGAGGGGACCTACGCCGTCCCGATGGCGACCTGCGAAGGGACGATGGTCGCCTCCTATCAACGCGGTCTGAAGGCCTGCGCCGACGGCATTCGCGTGCGCGTTCTCCGCGACGGTCTGATCGTGTGGCCCATACTGACGTTCGATTCGGTGGACTCGGCGATCGCCGCGGGCCGCTTCGTGGATGCCGAACGCGCGCGACTCGTCGCGGCCGCCGAGGCGACGACGTCCCACGGAAAAGTCACCGCGCTCGACTGGGAGATCCTCGGACGTCGGCTTCTGCTGCGACTCGAAATGACCACGGGCGACGCCCACGGCA
>JAFMJN010000093.1 GCA_017853435.1 Planctomycetota bacterium
CCGCGCGGCGGCACAACGCGGCGACGGCCCCGCGTCCCGAGCGTCGACGGCGGAAACACGCCCCGAAACCCGCCCTGCGGAAGGGCCGCGTTGATCCGGTCGATGCTTCTCGCCGTCGTCGTCGCGGTCATGGGCTGCGGCTATTCGACGGGATCGTTGATGCCCGAAGGGATTTCGACGATCGCGGTACGCATGGGAACGAACGACACGTTCTACCGCGGGGATGAAATCGCCTTGACCGGCGAGGTCACCCGCCAACTGATGCGTCGTACCGACGTGACCGTTCGGGAAATCGCGAAGGCCGAAGCGGTGCTGTCGCTGCGCATTCTCGACATGGGACGCGTGCCGTTGGTCGTCGACGACCGTGAACGCACCTTGGAAGAAGGCGTCATCAGCGAGGTCGAGGTCGTTCTGACCGAACGTGCGACGGGCCGCGTGATCTCGAAGTTCAAGATGTTGCGCCGCGACGAGGGGATCGTCCAACGCGGTGAGGATCTCAACGTCGTTCGTGCGAAGGTCGTTCGTGAACTCGCCGAGGACATCGTCTTCGAATTGCAGAAGGCGACGTTCGCGAAGGCGCCCGCGTCTCGGGGATCCTGATTTCCCATGCGGCGGGGCGGGCTTCCTCTCGGTCGTGGGTTGCGGCTTCCGTCGGGCGGACCGACCGCCGTCATGGCGATCCTCAACATCACACCCGATTCCTTCAGCGACGGAGGACTTCTCACGTCGATCGACGCCGTGGTCGCTCAGGCGCGTACGGCGCGTGACGAAGGTGCGGTGATCCTCGACGTCGGAGGCGAATCGACGCGTCCGCAGGCCGCGGCGGTCGACGAAGCCGAAGAACTTCGACGGGTGATTCCCGTCATCGACGCGCTGCGCGAACGTGTCGGCCTGCCCATCAGCATCGATACGACGAAAGCGTCGGTGTTCCGCGAGGCGTACCTGCGCGGGGCGTCGATGCTGAACGACGTGAGCGGTCTTTCTCTCGATCCCGAAATGGGAGCGGCGCTCGCGGCGACCGACGCCGCGGCGGTGTTGATGCATCGGCGGGGCACCCCTGCGACGATGCAATCGCTCGCGACCTATGCCGACGTGGGTGCGGAAGTCGCCGCCGAACTCGCCGCGTGCGTCGGACGTGCCGAGGCCGCCGGAGTGTCACGGGATCGGTTGATCCTCGATCCCGGTATCGGCTTCGCGAAGGTTCCTTCGCAGAATTTCGAATTGCTCCGTCGGCTCGACGAATTACGTGTCCACGGACTTCCGTTGTGCGTGGGTCCGTCGCGCAAGGCGTTCCTCGGTGCCGTGACCGGACGCACGGTCCCGCGTGAACGCGACGCCGCTACCGCCGTCGTGGTCGCCGCATGCGCGGCCGCCGGCGTCGAACTCGTGCGCGTTCACCACCCCGGGTACGCCCGCGACGCCGTCGCGGTCGCGAACGCGCTGAAGGTCGGAATCGCGCCATGAGCACCCTCGATCTGTTGAGGACGGCGCTCGAAGTGCTGATGCTCTCGGTCGTCATCTACGCGTTCATCCGGTTCCTTCAGGAAACGCGCGGATCGGGAGTGTTGAAGGGGTTCATCTTCGCCGTCGTGGTGTTCTTGGTCGGCGGACTTTCCCTCGCGAAAACTCTCGATCTTCAACGCATCCAGTGGATCGCCGACCGGGGGATGACGTTCATCGTCATCGGTCTGCTCGTCGTGTTTCAGCCCGAGTTGCGTCAAGCGCTGGTCTCCCTGGGAGACACCGGGTTGTTCGGAGCGTTGTCCCGCGGCCCGAAGGGGCCGACGGAAGATCTCGTGGTCGCCGTCGAACGTCTGAAGGAAAAGGGACTCGGCGCCATCATCGTCATCGAAGGCGGTGACGGGTTGGGGGGGCTCATGGAAGGCCCCGCAGCCGTGCGCCTCGACGCGACCGTCTCCACAGCTCTTCTCGTATCGTTGTTCGCGAAGGAATCGCCGTTGCACGACGGTGCGGTGCTCCTGCGCGGTGATCGACTCGCCGCCGCGGGATGTGTGCTGCCGCTTTCCGAAAACGCACGCGTCGCGAAGGCGCTCGGCACGCGCCATCGCGCGGCCCTCGGCGTCACCGAGGATTCGGATGCCCTCGCGATCGTCGTTTCGGAAGAGACCCGCACGGTTTCGGTCGCCCGTCGCGGGCGCCTCGAAACGGATGTCGGGATCGAACGGTTGCGCGAACTTCTCGTACTTCCCGTGCCGCCCGCGGACGGCGCCGACGACAAGGAGCCCTCGTGAGTTCCGGTGCCCAACGCGCGTCCCGAGGTGGAGACCGAAAAGGGTGGCTCGGGCGTTTCTTCACCGAACACCTGATCGCGAAGATTCTGAGCGTCGTTCTCGCGGGGGTGCTCGTGGCGATCATCGATCGCGAGCAGCAGGTCATCCTCTTCGACGGAGAAGTCGACGTCGTGGTTTCCGACGCGGCGGCGAGCCGACCCGTTTCCAATCGACGGGAACTGGTGCTGACTCCCGAAGGCAACGTCGCGGTGCGCCGTATCGAGACGCCCCGCGCGCGACTCGTGGTCCGCGGCCCTCAACGCCTCGCGGCGACGTTCCGAGAGGGCCGTCGGCTTTCCGCGTCGGTTGCTCTGCGCGAGACGTGGATGAAACGCGGGGCGGACAACGTCGCGGTCGAGACTCCGCGGGCGATCGACGGCAAGGACGTCGATACGGGACTCGTCGGCGCCACCGTCGAGCTTTTCCCCTCGGTGCAGGTGGTCCTCGATCGGTTGGCGACCCGGGAAATCCGCCTCGTCGGGCAGCCCGTGGACGTGCCTTCGGGGATGAGTGCCCGCGTGTCGGTCGATCCGGCGACGGTTCGCGTGGTCGGCCCGGCCTCCTGGTTCGAAGGCGTCGGCGCGATCCGCGAAGCGACGCTGCAGGTGTCCTGCGCCGGGCGTTCGTCGGATTTCAAAACCGTCAACTCGGCGTTGCCTCCGGAGTTCGGCCAGCGGTTCATTCGACTCGAGTCGCGGCAGGGGATCGAGACGTCCGTCACTTTCGTGCCCTCCGAAGACGTGACCCTCGAAATCCCGCGTGTGCCGCTGCGTTTGTCGGTGGCCCCCGCGGGGGGGTGGCGTTTCGTGTTGCCCAAGCCACTCGACGGTCCTCGACCGGTCGTGACGGTGCGCGTGGCCGGATCGCGCCGCGAGATCGAAGCGTGGAGCGACTCGGCGCGGGTCGAAGAACTGCGTAAAATACTCAGGGCCGAGATCGACACCGATCGTCTCGCCGCACGTGCGGCGATGGCGGAAGGGGCCCGTCTCGCCGTTTCCGAGTCCGTCGCCGTCGAGGTGTTCCGACTCCCGGAAGGTCTCAAGTTGGTCGGTGTGGATCCAAGTCCGGTCGAAGTGACCGTCACGCGGTCCGCGAACTGAAGGGATTTAGGTTGGAACGGAAGTACTTCGGCACCGACGGCATCCGCGGCCCCGCGGGAGTCGGAATGTTGGCTCCCGATCGCGTCGCCGCACTCGGTCGCGCCGCGGGCGCTTTCGTCGCCGACATGGGCGGCGCTCGGCGCGTACTCGTCGGTCGCGATACCCGTGAATCCGGGCCGTGGATTGCGCGACTTCTCGCGGACGGTTTCCGCGGTGCGGGAGTCGCGGTTTCCGACGGCGGTATTCTCACCACCCCCGCCATCCAGTGGCTCGCGCGCGAAGAACGCTTCGATCTCGCCGTCGTGGTGTCGGCTTCGCACAATCCCGCCGCCGACAACGGCATCAAGTTCTTCGGCGGGGATGGCCGCAAGCTCCCCGACGAAAGCGAACTTCGGATCGAAGAGCTGATCGACGCCGACGACGGCGTCGTCGTTCCGCCGCGCGGCAATCTGCTTAAAGACGACGGTGCGGCGCACCGTTACGTCGACGGCATGCGGCGCCGTTTGCCGAATCTCGATCTGACCGGAAAGACGATCGTTCTCGACTGCGCCCACGGAGCCGCGACGGAAATCGGCCCGGAACTTCTCCGACGATTCGGGGCCGAGGTCGTCGTCCGTCACGCGTCTCCCGACGGACGCAACATCAACGAAAACGCCGGCGTCTTCGCCGTGAAGGCGATGGCGCCCGACGTCGCGGCCCGCAAGGCGTGCCTTGGAATTGCGCTCGACGGCGACGCCGACCGTGTTCTCCTGTTGGACGAACAGGGCGTGGAACGCGACGGCGACGCGATTCTCGGTGTGCTCGCTCGCGATCTGCACGCCCGGAATGGACTCGCGGGGGCCCGACTCATCACGACGGTGATGTCGAACTTCGGACTGAAGCATTTCCTCCGCGCGGTGGGAATCGCGGTCGAAGTGACGCCCGTGGGGGATCGCTACGTCGCGCAGCGCATGGCGACCACCGGGACGGTGCTCGGCGGTGAACAATCCGGGCACATCATCTTCCGCGAGGGAGACGTCTGGTCCGGCGACGGGCTGTACGCCGCGCTGCGCATCCTCGACGTCATCATGCGTCGTCGACTGCCGCTGTCCGCGTTGCTCGAAGGCTTCGAGACGTTCCCGCAGATCCTCGAAAACGTTCACGCGAAAGTGCGGATCCCCTCCGAGGAGATCCCCGGCTTGCAGGCGGCCATCGAGAAGGCTCAAGCGCTGCTCGGCGACGACGGGCGCGTCTTCATCCGCTGGTCGGGAACCGAAGCCCTTCTGCGTGTGATGGTCGAGGGACGCGATCGTCCGTTGGTCGAACGTCTGGTCGCGGATCTCGTCGCCGCCGCGCGGGCCGGACTCGCCTGATCGGCACCATGGCCGCCGACTTTTCGACGCGCGTCCGCAATCTCCCGACCCTCGGTCTCGGCATCTCGACGGAATTCGGCGCGGGGGCCGGGGGACTCGATCCGCTTGCGCTGCGGGCTCTGCGACCGGACTACGTCGGATTCCTCGAAATCGGTGCCGACCTCGAGCGGGGGTTCGATTCCGCCGCGGAAGCGTGGATCGCTTCCGGGGCGCCGACCACCTATCACTTCCTCGACCTCAATTTGGAGGAACCGACGTCGCTCGATACGGCGTCGATGCGGGAGACCGCCGTGCGCGCGCGCCGCGCCGGTGCCGCGTGGTTGTGCGGCGACGCCGGTCTTTGGCACATCGGTCGACGCGATCGTGGCCACGGCATCCTCCAACCTCCGATTCTCGAACCGTCGTCGGTCGACGCCATGGCGGACTCCGTGCGACGGCTCCGCGATGCGACCGGGTTCGAAGTGCTTCCCGAGAATCCTCCGGCGCACGTCTATCTCGGACGGATGCATCTTCTCGACTATTTCGCCGCGTTGGCCGAGCGTGCCGACACCGGATTGTTGGTCGATCTCGCGCATCTCGCGGTCTATCAACGCGTGATGGGTCACAAACCGCTCGAAGGCTTCGATCGATTCCCGTGGGATCGCGTCGTCGAGATCCACATCGCGGGTGGAACCCCGTTCCGACATGCCGGGCGCACGTTCATCGACGACGATCACGGCACGACGTTGCTGCCGGAACTGCGCGACATGATGGCGGCGGCCTTCGGTGCGGCGTCGAATCTTCGCGCCGTCGTTTGCGAATGCGAGCGTCATCCGATCCCGGCGGTGCTGCCGCTGTTTACGTCCGTGAAGGCGGCGTTCGACGCGTCGGCCGCCGTTCGCGGATCTTCGTCGGAAACTCCTTCGCGCGCCGCGCCGATGGCGACCACCTCGATCGAGGGGGACATGCTTGCGCCGTTGCAGCGGACCTTGTTCCGCTGCCAGATGGATCCCGCCTTCGCGCGTCGCTGGCGGGGAGGCGATGCGGAAGCCCGAAGGGGCGACGGGCTATCTCCCTCCGCGCGTGATTTACTCGTCGCCGCGTCCGCGGAGGGCGTCGGTGCCGACAACGGCGGACGTCGCTCCGCGCAGGTGCTCGGCAACGTCAGTCTCGAATGTTCGGCGACCGTCGCGTTGGCGATGGACGGTGGGCGCGATTCCGGGTTCGTCGCCGAGTTCGTCGCCTCGCCCGAATTTCACGGAGCCGTGATGGCCGATGCGGCCTTGCCGCCCGCGTTCGCGGCGTACGCGACGGCACGCACATCGGGAAGCGACGATGCTTTCCTTCGGGCGGTCGCGCATCTCGAACGCGCGTTGGTCGAAGTCCGACGGATGCCCGACGGCACGCCGCCTCCGGCGGGTACGTTCGGCGTGTCGCCCGCGGTCGCCGTCGTGTCGGTCCCCGAAGGCACGTTGGACGGATGGCTCGCCGTTCTCGACGCGTTGCGTGCGGGGAAACTGTCGAAACTTCCCCGTGCCGCCTCGGGCGTGGAGGACGAGTACATCCTCTTGTCCAAGGGAGGGTCTTCCGGTGCGTTCGCGCCGCCGCCGGGCGCCGCGGAACTCTTGGATCCCGGAACGGCCGCCCTTTTGCGCGCCGCGGCCATCCATCCGCTTTCGGAGGAGGACATCGCCGCCCTCGCGCGTGATCACGAAGCCGATCCCGCGGACGTGCGCGGCTTGGTCGACAGCCTCGTCGCCGACGGCGTCCTCGTCTACGGGGGCACTCCATGAGCCGCGAACTTTTCGATCGTTGGCGCCTTCTCGCCGCATCCTTCCGCGATTCCGACGCGGGCGCACGCGCGTCCGAGCGGCTCGGGGCGGCGGCCGCACCCGCACTCGAAGTTCTCGTCGCGGCCTGCGCCGACGATCTCGGCGTCGGACCACGTGATCTCGACGGTGAACGGGTCCGCGAACTCTTGTCGCGTTTTCTCCCCGCCCGACTCGGAGGGGGAGAGTCCTACGTCGTCGAGATGCCCGACTTGGTCGAGGAGTTTCTGCTCCATGCCGTCTCGGAGGAGCCGGGCGTCAGTCCGTTCGAAATCGTGTCCGCGGTGACGGCTGCGCGCGGGGATTTCGAAGCTGCGATGGCCGATGCCGGTCGCGAACGGCGTGGGACCGCCGAAACACGCACACCGTACAAGCGTCCCGGTGCGAAACTCGGCCGGAACGATCCGTGCTTCTGCGGTTCGGGCCGCAAGTACAAAGCGTGCTGCGCGAAGTTGATGGACCCGTGACGTGCGGCATGGATGCGAATCCCGGTAGGATGCCGCGCTGATGAGTCGGTCACGTATCCGCATTCTCCCGTGGGTTTGGCACCCGACGAATTTCGTGTCGTCTTGGCTGCTGCGGCTCTTGTACAAAGTCGAGGTACGACCGAGTCGTCGGTTGCCGACGGCTCCGGTCTTGATCGCGGCGAAACATGCATCCGGGTGGGACATCCCCGCGATGGCGTGGCAGGTGTACGCGCGCCTCGGGCTTCGCGGCAACTTCCAGATGGGGTCGTTCGTCGGCTACCCGGTCCTCGGACGTATCGTCCCGCTCATGCGCATCTGCGGTGGTTTTCCGGTGATGCGTCCGAAGGAAATCTTGCGCCTTCGCGAGCGTCGCGGACTCACGAAGGATGAAGCGACCCGGATCATGTCCGAAGTCAACGACGAAGCCGAAGCGACGCGGCGCGAGATTCTCGAAAAGCGACAGGCGCTCGTGTTCTTCCCCGAAGGGACGCGCGACAACGACCGTGTGCGGCCGATCCGCGGCACCCACGAAATCGACACGGCGCTTTCGTCGGCCGCCGAAGGTTCCCGCGTCGAAGTATGGCCCGTGATGTTGCGCTACGGCACGCGCGGCTTCCGTCCGCGGCTCCGCATCGAATTCGCGGAACCCTTCGAGGTGAACGGACTTTCGGCCGAATCGGTCGCCGAGCGCATCCATGCGGCTTTCGTCGCGACGTGGGACGACGTCCCGCCTCCGGCGGGGCGTTAGACTTTTCCCATGAAGGGCCTGCGCAAAGGGGTTTCGCTCGTGGCGCGACGCAGCGTCTCCGGCGCCGTCTTCGAACGCTCCGTGATCGTCCTCATCGACTATGCGGAGGATCGAGGAGCCACCGGGCTCGTCGTCAACAAGCCGACGCCGTTGCGCGTCGCGGAACTCGTCGGGCCGATGGGCGCTCTCAAAGGGCGCGACGACGTCGTTTGGATCGCCGGCCCCATGCAACCCGAAGTCGCGTGGATTCTTCATATCCGCGACGACGTGGACACGTCCGGTTCGCTCGTGCGCGACGGGCTCCTTCTCGGAGGCGACGTCACGTTGCTCGCCAATCTCGCGCGCTCGGTGAAGGAAGACCCGGCGCCGGGTTCTTTCCGTTTCATGCGCGGTTATTCGGGGTGGGCGAAGGGGCAACTCGAAGCCGAGATCGACGAAGGTTCATGGAATCTCGTCGACCTGCTTCCCGAAACCATCTTCGGAACTCCGGCCGACGCCCTGTGGGACGACGCGATGGCGCGATCGGAACTGCCGTTCCCGCTCCCGCCGCGCACGCTGTCGCAGTTCAAACTGAATTGATCCCATGGCCTTCGAACTCCACTATCACCCGGGTTACTTCAGCGAAGGGGTCGCGCGTCTTCTGTTCAAACTGCGGACGGGGTCCACGTTGTTCCGCGTGGTCGACGCGATCGCCGACGCCCCCGGGATGCCCAACGACGTGTCGGCGGTGTTCGATTGGCTCGCCGCACCGAGCGACGGCGAAGCGCGGCACGCCACCTGCGTGTTCACGAGCGACGAACCGCGGGCACGCTTCCGGGGCGACGTGACGACCTTCGGGCGATCGGCGGAACGCGCGATCGCGATCGTGTCGTGGCCGGAGGACATTCCGGTCAGCGGGACCGATGCGGAACTGGGATTCATGGGCCTCGGATGCGCCGGACTCGCGGTCGAGAGTCACGGAGCGGCCGTCCTCGGACGCGACCTCGGCTTCGATCTTCCTTCTTCGGCGTGCGGCTCGGTGGCCGAAGAAGTGCTCGAAAAGGTGAACGCCCATCGAGGACGGGTGCTGACCATCATCACGACGAAGGACACGGCCGACGCGCTCGGAGACGTGACGGATTTCTCCCGCGGACCGTTGGCGAATCTGTTCGAGTACCGCCGACTCGCGCCCTGAAGGCGATCAGGCGGTCGACGGCCGAGGCCCGATGAAGACGCGACGGTAGTAGCGGAGTTCTTCGACCGATTCGTGGATGTCGGCCAAGGCGTCGTGGAGGTTCTTCTTCGGAGGCGGCGAATAGTCGCCCGGGTACCACCGACGGACGACTTCCTTGAACGACGAGACGTCGATGTTCCGGTAGTGGACGAAGTCGTGGACGGCACGCATTCCGTGCCAAAGGAACTGACGATCGTTCCACACCGAGTTCCCGCACAGCGGAGAGGATCCCTGCGTGACGTGGGTCTTCAGGAACTCGAGCGTCGAACGCTCGGCGTCGGCGCGCGTCACTTTCGACGCCCGGACGGCCGCGAGCAGCCCGGACTTGGTGAACATGTCGCGCGACCAATCGGAGAGCGACGTCAGCTCTTCCTCGGTGGCGTGACAGACGAGGTTCGGGCCTTCGGCGACGAGATTCAGATCCGAGTCCGTCACCAAGGTGGCGATCTGGATGATCTTGCACCGGAGGGGGTCGAGGCCCGTCATCTCGAGATCGACCCAAACGAGGCGTTCGCTGCGCGCGGTCATGGGGGGAACCTAGCACCCCGGACAGCCGCGGACGAATTCAGGGTTTCGACAAAAGTTCCTTGGCGAATCGGATCGGAACGCCGAGGTTCGATCCTCCGAAGTCGCGCACGATGGCGAAGGCGACGCCGATGACGGAACCATCCGGACCGAAGATCGGCCCGCCCGAACCTCCCGACGTCGTGTCCGCGTCGAAGACGAGTTTCGAGACGCCGACTTCGTTCAAGGCTCCTTGCGTGGCGAGCGGGTGAACCGCTCCGCGTTCGGCCAACCCGCGCAGGACGTCTTCGAGGGATTCCGCCGTCGCGGTGACGGCCTCCGCGACTTCCTGCTCCGCCTTCGCGAGCAGCGCCTTCACTCCGGTGGGATAGCCGAGCACCACGATGCGGGATCCGCGGAGGGTTTTCGGATCGACGGTCGACAACGTGAGGGGGATGAGACCTTCGGCCTTCACGTTGAGAACCGCG
>JAFMJN010000003.1 GCA_017853435.1 Planctomycetota bacterium
CTTGAACCCGCGATCGGGGATTGCCAACATCCCCCTCCCCCGGAGGCGCGCCGTTCCTCGGACGCCTCCCCAGACCACATCGGACACGAGCCATGGCCAAGAAGGACAGCTACGAGATCGTCTTCCTCACCTGCACCGAAACGGGTGAGCGCAACTACACCGTGCGCCGCAAGCTCAAGGGCACCAAGCTCGAGCTCATGAAGTACTGCCCGAAGCTTCGCAAGCACACGAAGCACATCGAGAAGAAGAAGTAGTCGCACCGCGGCGGAAAAGCCGCGATCGGTCACGAGGGTCGGACGGACGTTCGTACCCAGTCCATGTAGGCGGGCCATCCCGTTTCAACGGCGACGGCGACCATCATCGGACACTCCCACGGATGAAGCGCGCGGACGGCGGCCATGACGGCCTCCCACCGCGCGCGCGTCGTTTTGATCATCAGCAGGTCTTCGACGCCCCGACAGGTCTCCCCATTCCACACGTAGGTGGAGGCGACGGCGGGCAAACGAAGCACGCATGCCGCTAGCCGATCCGCGACGAGAGCGTCGGCGATCTTCGTCCCCGTCTCCGCATCGGGCACCGAAACCCAGCCCGTGAAGACGTCGTCGCCCGCGCCCGAAATCACGTCGGCGCCTCGGACGGTGCGGCCACGGTCCGTCCGTCTTCGAGATGCACGCGACGGGAGGCCGCGTCCGCCATACGGATGTCGTGGGTCACTACGACGAAAGTCTGCCCCATGTCGCGATTGAGTTCTCTGAAGAGAGCGTGAACACCGCTCGCCGTCTTCGGATCGAGATTCCCCGTCGGTTCGTCGCAGAACACGATGCGCGGACGGTTCATGAGCGCGCGCGCGATGGCGACGCGCTGGCGTTCTCCGCCCGACAACTGATCCGGCTTGTGACGCAATCTCGACGAAAGGCCGACCCGGTCGAGCAATTCCCTCGCCCGCGCTTCGCGCGCCGCGCGTCCTTCCGGAGCTCGATGGATCAAACCGGTTCCGGAAGCCACCAGCGCGGGGAACATCACGTTCTCGAGCGCCGTGAATTCCGGAAGCAGGTAATAAAACTGGAAGACGAACGCGATCTCCGACGCGCGCACCGCGTTGCGACGCACGTCCGGAGCCCGAGCCAAGTCCACGCCGTCGAGCAATACTTCGCCCGAGGTCGGTCGATCGAGCAAACCGAGGATGTGGAGCAACGTCGTCTTTCCGGAGCCCGACATTCCCATGACGGCGAGGAGTTCTCCCGACTCGACCGCGAGATCGACGCCCTTCAGAATGTCGAGGCGCTCGCCCGCCACGTCGAAGGAACGAGTCACCGCACGCGCTTCGTAGATGGTGCTCACGTCATTGATCCTTCAGGCAGCGCACCGGGTCGAGGCGTGCGGCGGCCGCCGCCGAAATCGCCCCCGCGAGGGTCGCGAGCAGGAACGCTCCGAGGGCGACGCCTCCGATCCACTCGGGCTCCATCCGCGTCGGGATGTCCTTGAACCGATAGATCTCCGCGGAAAAGACCTCGATGTTGAGCGGTGGGCGCGCGAGGAAATCCTTGATGGCGTTGACGTTCGCCGCGATCAGGAGCCCGAGAACGGTTCCGAGCACCGAACCGACGAGACCGATGAACGCCCCGCAACCGAGGAACACCAAAGTCACGCGCCGGGACGACATCCCCATGCTGCGTAGAATCCCGATGTCCTTCCGTTTCTCGGAAACCATCATGTTCAGAATGCCGAGAATCGATCCCGCCGCAACCGCGATGATGAAGAACAGGATGATGACGATGATCATCTTCTCGACTTTGATCGCGCCGAGCAGAGTGCGGTTCTTTTCTTCCCACGTGACGACTTCGAGGGTCGGGTAGGAAGCCGCGAGACGGCGCTTCACCTCCTGAACCTTCGAAGGATCCGCGACTTTCGCCTGAACGGTACTGCAGTCGGGGCGCGTCTTGTCCCCCGCGTAAACCACGTTGCCGAAATCGTGGGACGTCATGTAGACGTACAGCGAGTCGTAGTCTTCGCGCCCCGAGTCGAAACAGGCCACGAGCCGGAACGTCTTGTTCGAAGACGCGAACGTCGTTTCACCTTGTTCGTTGTTCTTCAGCGTGACGCTGACCACCTGCACGTCGTCGCCGATGCGGAGATCCAACGCATCCGCGAGCGACGTCCCCATCATGAGCCCCGGCACCACCTGATCGGCGAACGGATCGTCGAGAACGGCGTCGGGAGTCCTCAGATGGGCGTGTTCGGGTCGAAGGTTTTCGGTCATCATTCGCCGCAGCGGAATCACCGCGGCCTCGCGGCGGAAGTCGATACCCGTAATGCGGACCGGCAGTTGTTTCGATCCACCGATGGCCCGAGTGTTCGCGACCATCCCGAGCGCCTGACGATGCGGTGCCAGCGCGACGACGTCGCCTCCGGCCTTCTCCATCTCCCCACCGAGGACCCGTTCGACTTCGGCGAGATGACGCGTCACGGCGTATCCGCGAATCGACAGCGTGAGGTCGGACTCGGTGCCGCGGACGTGAGCTTTGACACGATCCTGGAAGCCGTCCATGACGGAGACGACGACGGTGTTCGCCGCCACGCCGATCGCGACGAACAACATCGCCCAAAACGAGACGCGCCGCGACGACACGTAGCGCAGCACCAACGTCAGGACATCCATGGCGGAATCCTAACGCTCCCCGCCCATTCTCCCCTAAGGCAGAGGAACTTCGGTACGCAGACGCCGAACCGGGAGCGGGCGTCGATCGAGGTATCGGCGGACGTCCTCGAGTTCGGGCGCCACCTTGCGCGGACCGGATCGCGGCCGATCTCCGCCCTGCGGCACGTTTCCGGCGACGATCTCGGGAAGGGCGTTCTCGAGGGCCATCGTTTCGATGATCGCGAGATGGATCGCGGCGGGCCCCCACCACGAAGCGGCGACCCCGAGGTCGTCGAGCATCACCTGCAGGCGCGCCCCGGCCCAACGACGCAGCGGTCGATCGCCGAGCGCGGCCATCGCGAGCACCTCTTCGGAGAGGGCGGTGAGCGCATCGTTCCGCTTCTCGGTACGCAACGCTTCCATCTCGGGGACGATCCCCACGCCTCTCCGGTAGACGGCGCCGAACACCGCGGCGAGCCGCACGCCCGCATCGGTATCGTCGAGCATCGGGATGCGTCCTTTCGGCAACGGCGTTCCCGTCACGGATGCGACGATGCAGGCGGCCGTCCTGACGCGCTCGTTGCGATCCGCGAAGGCCTCGTTCGGAATTCCGGATGGAGGCTCGACGGCGAAAAGAAGCCCGGCGAGCGCCGCGGCGCGAACATCTTCGTGGGGATCCGCCAGCGCCGACTCGACGCGCAATCGCCCCGCTCCGACGAGCACCGCGACGGCGCGACTCCGCACTCCCGGATCGCCGTCCTTGTGGACGCCGATGTCCGCCAACGCCGCTTTCGCCGACGCGTCTCCGACCGCCGCGACACCGAAGATCGCATGTTTGCGCACCGACGGATCTTCGTCTCCACAGCGTGCGAGCAGGACGGGAACCACCTCCGCTCCGCCGATCGACGCGAGGGCGAGCACCGCCGCGCGCCGTACGCGATCGTCCGGCGTCGATGCGCCTCGAATCGCGAGTGCCGCATGCCGATCGCCGCCCGAGAGTCCGATCGCCGTGAGAAGCGACGCGGGCGGTACCGAAGAGGCCCCCGAAATCATCTCCGACGCGGCACGTGAGACCGCGTCGGGGCCGAGGGCTCCGAGCGCGATCAGCGCCGCGGCTCGGGCCCGCGATTCCTTGCCGTCGCGTCGAAGAGCTTCGAGACTCGGAACGGCGGCGACGTCGCCGAGAACCCCGAGCGCGACCGCCGCCGAAATCGGATCTCCGCGAAGCCGACCTTCGACGACCGCGCGGAGAGACGGCACGGTCTCCTCCGCCCGCATCGCTGCGAAGACCAGCGCGGCTTGACACGCGAAGAGGTGATTGCCGCTCCCGAGCTCGTTGCGAAGCGGCGCGATCACCCGAGGCCCCATCCGCGCCAAGCGATGGCGCAACTCCACCCGTTCGACGCCCGACCCGGCGCGGATCAACCGGAACACCGTCTTCAGAGCGTCGGCGGAAACCTCGCCGGCCACCCCCTCGTACGCCTCCGCTTCGAAGCGCCCCTGAGCGGCCCCTCCACAACCCATGGAGGCTGCCGCGAAGACGACCCACAAGAGCCCCCTGCGCGGCGAGACGGCTCCGTGGAAAACTCTGTGGAAAAAATGTCGGGTTCGCGTGGAAGTCACTGGACGCCGGGCCTTTGCGACTGTACGCTGCGCGCCTCGATCCGAAGGAATTTTCGAACTTCTTCGGTCGAAGGAGCCCCCGCTTGCAGACCCTGCGACTCACGTCGGCCGCGAACCGTGGAAATCACACGTTCGACGGCCCGATCATCAACGACGCGCTCAGTTGACTTCGGCACGTTCCTTCCCTTCGCGACGCGACGCCACCGTCTCCACGGTCCGGGCGACGATCGCGGCCAAGTCGGGGAGTTCGAAGGGCTTGTTCAGCACGTAGTCGATCCCTCGTACGCGCGCTTCCCGCGGATCGATTTCCGTCCCCCATCCCGTCACGAGAACGACCCCAACGGACGGGTCCTTCCGACGGACTCCGGCGGCGAGTTCCCATCCGTTCACGGGCAACATGCCGAGATCCGTCAAGACGACGTCGTGACTCCGTTTCGAAAAGAGGACGAGCGCTTCGCGACCGTCGCCCGCCGTGTCGACCTCGGCACCGAAGCCCGAGAGGATGTCCGCGATCACGAGGCGCACCGACGTCTCGTCGTCGACGACGAGCACCCGTCGCCCCGCGAGGAGCCCCGTCGGCGCCGCGGCGGACTCGACGCGCGGAGACGGAGCCGCGTCGACTTTCGGCAACGTCACGCGCATGCGTGTTCCGCTTCCGACGCGACTATCGACGGCGATGCTCCCTCCGTGACGCGTCACGATGCCCCACACGACGCTCATGCCGAGGCCGGACCCTTCGGTCGAGGTGGTGAACCACGGATCGAAGATGCGTTCACGCACCTCTTCGGTCATGCCGACGCCCGTATCCGAAACGGTCGCGACGACCGTTTCGCCATCGACGACCGCGGTCAGTGCGAGTTCACCGCCCGCGGGCATCGCCTTCACGGCGTTCAGCGCGAGATTCGTGAAGACCTCGCGCAATTCCGCGGGATTCCCGCGCACCCACGCATCACGCGCCGATTCGACGGTGACGGCGATGCGGATTCCGCGACGCAACGCGTCGCCTTCCCAACGCGTGCGCGTGAATTCGACGACGTCGGAAAGAAGCCCGCCGACGTCGACCGTTTCGGCGTCGGAGTCGCGCCGCGTGCGCGCGAAATCCTGAAGACGTCGAACCACCACGGCCCCGTCGCGCGCCGCCTTCGCGATCGTCGCCACGGCGGTCGCGTGCTCGGCCGAAAGTCCGCGAGTCTCGAGTTCTTGGGCGCGTCCGAGGATCGCCGCGAGCAGATTGTTGAAGTCGTGCGCGACGCCGCCCGAAAGATCGCCCACCAGTTTCAAACTCTCGTTGCGACGACGTTCGCGCTCGAGTCGAGCTCGATCCATCGCCACGGCCGCCTGAGCGGCCAACGCCTCGAGGATGTCGAGATCGGTTCCGGAGAAATGCCCCGTGTTGAGACGGTGGTCGACGTAGAGCAAGCCGCGGATGCGTCCGTCCCACGTCATGGGTGCGGCCATGACGGATCGCAGCTCGAGCGTGGTGACCGACGATGCGGGATCGAGCGTCCCGTCGGACATCGCATTGTCGAATCGCCGTCCCGTTCCCGATCGCAACGTCTCGTCGACGATTTTCCGCGACACCTGCGATTCGGGATCCTCGATCGGCTCTTGGGCGGCGGTGCGCGCCGACGGAATGCGTAGACGTCCCTTCTCGTCGACCATGACGAGAAAGGCCCGTTCGGCCTTGAACAGGTGGACGAGACCGTCACAGATGCGGACGTGGAGTTCGGCGTCGTTCCCCGCTTCCGCGAGACTACGCGCGACTTCGAGAACCCCGCGCAGACCGTCGCCCCGATCGCGTCGCGCGGGAACGTCGCCGCGCTCCGCTTCGAACAACGCGTCCTTCAATCCACCGAGGAACCGAGAGACCGACTCGTCGTCCACGCGCGGCCTGCGCTTGCGCACTTCGTCGCCGAGATCCGCCACCTCGCGTCGGAACGCGACGACCGACGGCAGCGCAATCAACGCCGCCATCGTCGTTCGGTCGGTAAGCCCGAAGGCGACGCGCTCGAGTGCTTCGAACGCGTCGTGGAACGCCGCGCGCGCACGATGCGGCTCCTCCAATTCCCGGTAAACGGTGCCCGCCGCCGCGGAAGCGAGAAACCGCGCCCAATGCATACCCGCCCGCTCGGCGGCGGTCGCGGCCTCCGCCAAGAGCGGCGCGGATTCCCGACAGGCGGCTTCCCCCGTGCGGCAGGCGGCCGCCCCGACGACCTCGGCGGCCGCGCACCGCACTTCGATTTCCGTCGCCGCCTTCAAAATCTCGATCGCCTTCGCGAACGCATCCCCCCATCGGCCGCGGAGGAAGTCGGCCTGAGCCACGACGAGCCGTGCATCGCGGCGATCGTCGTCCCCCGCACCGGGAGCACGCGTCGCCCGTGCGGCGGCCATGAGCGCGCCCTCGGCGTCCTGTTCGACCAACGCACAACGCGCTTCCAAAAGTGCGGTCTTCGCCGCCAAAGTGTGCGCGCCGCGTCGCGTTTCGACCCGCCGCAAGACTTCGGCGTGGCGTCGCGCGTCCGCCGCCTTGCCGAACGTCGCGAGAACATCCGCGAGATTGAAGCGCCGAACGAGCGCTCCCGCGATGTTGCCGAGACTACGATCGAGCCGCTCCGATTCGCGATAGTGCCGCTCGGCTTCGTCCGCCGCTCCCTGCATGAACGCGACGGCTCCGAGATTGTTCAACACCATGGCCTGCCCCGCGATGTCGCCGATGCGGCGATAGAGCACGAGAGCGCGCGCGTAATGCCGGGCGGCGGCGTCGAGCTCGCGGCGTTCGAAGTGAATGTTCGCGAGCGAGATCCACGAAGCCCCTTCCCGCGAGGTCTGACCGGCCTGACGACGCAGGCGCAAACTGGCGGTGAACTGTTCGATCGCCTCCGCGGTCCGACCGCGACGCCGGAGGACCACGCCCAAACTGTTCGCGCTGTCGGCCCACCCGAGCAGATCGCAACGCTGGCGGCGCAACGGCAACGCGCGGCGGAAACACGCTTCCGCGGTTTCGAGATCGTTCAACGCGAGCGACGCGTTGCCGAGCATGTGTTCGATCGAGCCGACGAGATCGGGATCGATCGACCCCGCCGCGGCCTCACGTGCGGCCCGCAAGCGTACGACCGCCGATTCCGGACGCCCCTGCGCCCGTTCGAGATCGCCGAGCAACGCGAGGTAACGCGCCAAGGCCGGACGTTCGGGCGAATCGGCTTCGACGTCCGGAGCCGTCCACGCGCCGGCCCCGGTTGAGAACGCCGAGGGAAACAGGCGTTTCGCCCACGAGGCGGGTGCATCGAGTTCAATCGCGGCTTCGGCGTGTCGGCCCGCACGCAAGAGCATCCCGGAGAGTTCGATCGTGATCTCGGTGCGGTCGAGGTCCGACAGCGTGCGACTCCCGGACAACAATCCGCGCAGACAGCGATGCGCCGTCGACGCGTCGTCCTCGCGCATCGCGAGTCGGGCGCGGCGGAGGATCCACTCGATGTCGATCGCGGGGTGCGACGATCGGCTCGACTCCAAGACACGACGCGCTTCCGCGGCATCGCCGCGGGCGAGCAGCACGTCGAAGAGATGGAGGCCCGCGACCCGCACGAACCAGACCGGTCCGTCGACGCATCCATGGGCGGCCTCGAGCAGAGCGACCGCTTCGACTTCGCGTCCCGATCGGCGCAACGACGTCGCTTCGTCGAGCACCTTGTCGAACGTGCCTTCAAAAATCCCGCCCTTCAGGCGATGAAGAAGGACGTCGTGACGCGGTGCCTCGGTCGCCTCGAGGGCACGCGACAAACGCGCGTGAGCCTCCGCGTCGGCGTCGCGAGCGAGTCGCTCGGCGACGTCGGCATCCGCGAGAGCCACCCCTTCGGCCACGCGGACGGCCTCCCCCGTTCCGACCAACTCCGCGACACCACGTTCGGCGGCGGCCTCGCCGTGGAGAACGTCGAGGACGGCCCGCGAAACGGCGCCCGCGGCGAGCGCGAGCGTCGCCGCGACGGCCCGCGCCTCCGTGCCGAGCACCGCGATCCGTCCTTCGAGACGCCCCGAGGCCGCGATCACGTCGGCGAGGGACACGCCGCGCGCGAGAAGATTCAGTCCGTCGACGACCGCCCCGGGGCAGCCACCCGCTTCGGCGACCAACGTGGCGACGGCCGCGGGATCGTCGAAGTCCGGTGCCGCCGCGCGCGCGAGCAGCGTCGCTTCCTGCCGTGACATCGGAGGAACGGGGACGACCGTCGCGGCGCCCGGGGCGGCATCGCTCTCGAACCACGCACGCTGGCGCGCGTCGGCGAGCCCGACCGGGTCGTATGCGACCAAAACTTGAACCGTCGCCCCCGGCCGGGATCCGTCCGGGTCTTCCGCCAATTGACGGAAAAGACGTTGAAAGACGTCGCGACTCGCGGCGTCGCAACGCTCGAAGTCGTCGAGCACGAGCACCGTTCGCCTGCGGGACGCCCGCGACAGAAGTGCGTCGGCGAGCCGATCGAAGATGCCGTCCCGTTCCTTCCCCGACGCCCCGTCGAGAAGGCCGTCGAAGCCGGAGCTTCGATCCTCGGCGGTCTCGAGCATGGCGAGCAACCGCCGTACGGGCCCGAGCGTCGCACCCGACGCGGAGGCACCGTCGAACCGATCGCGCAACACGCGGACTCCGCTCGCCGACAGCGACGCCGCGGTCTTCGACAAAAGTCGACTTTTACCGGATCCCGATCCGCCCCGCACGGCGACGACGGAAGAGGGGCGCGGACTCCCCGCCCGCAGGGAGGGCGGGAACGCGCGAAGGACACGGTCGAGCAACACGCCGTGACGCACCCAAGGCGGACGACGACGCACCGCCGATTTCGGGAGGCGACCGAGCAACGCCGTCGCCGCCCGAACGTCGCCGGGACGACGTGTCGGATCGGTCGACAAGCAGGCGGCGAGGAACGGCGCCAACGGACCCGCGACGTCGTTCGGAACGGTCGCGGGGTCGGTCGTCGGAACACCCGTCAGAAGTTCGGCGACCGTCGCGCCGAGCGACCAGAAATCCGCGCGACGATCGGGCCCGGATCGTCCCGCGTAGGCTTCCGGGGCCGCATAGGCGGGCGTCCCGCGTCCGACGCCGCCCGCGCCCGCCGCGAGGTCGAGATCGAGCAACACGACGCGCCCGTCGGACGGATCGAATTGCAGATTGGCGGGTTTGACGTCGAGGTGGACGAATCCGCGATCGTGCAGTTCGCGAAGAGCGTCGAGACACCCGTAGGCCACGTCGACGACCGCCTCGGGCAGAAGGGCTCCATGCGCCGCGAGATTCCTCCCCGGCGCCTTCTCCATCGCGAGCCACGTCACGTCGAACGCCGCATCCACGCCGAAGTCGATCGCGCGGACGAAACCGGGATGATCGATATCGGAAAGGATGCGCCACTCCTGCGCGAGACGCGCGGGGCGTCCCGACGCGAGGTCGCGACCTTCGACCGCCTTCACGACGCACGGCTCGCCGCCCGTCCAACGATCGAACGCGACGACCACGCGCGAATCCGCTCCGTGAAGCACGGAGAGAATCTCGAACCGCCGTCCGAGGACGGATCCGACTTCGATGTGGTTGAGGCTCACGCGGGTTCGGAGCGCGAACGGGAATCCCGTCCCTCTCCGCGGTTATGATAGCGGTCCACGCTCGAAAGGGGGCGGGATTCATGACCGAAGGAAACGACGGCACGCGCAGACAAGCGGTACTCCTCGTCGACGGATCCGCGTTGGCCTACCGCGCCCATTTCGCGATGGCCCGCTCCGGACTGTCGTTGGCCGACGGCACGCCGATCGGTGCGGTCTTCGGCTTCGCGAACGACCTGCACCGCCTGCTCGGATCCATCGCGCCGACCCACGCCGCCGTTGTCTTCGACACGAAGGACCCCACCTTCCGCCACGCACTCTACCCCGACTACAAGGTGACGCGCGAGAAGATGCCGGACGAACTCGTCGTGCAACTCCCGTGGCTCGACCGCGTCGCCGAAGCCCTCGGATTCGCCGTCCTACGCCAGCCCGGCCACGAAGCCGACGACGTCATCGGTACCCTCGCGAAGCGGGCCTCCGCGGCGGCGTTGCCGACGGTCATCGTGACGGGAGACAAGGACCTCTGCCAGCTCGTCGACGACCACGTCCGGATTTGGGTGCCCGCCCGCGACGGCGGCGCACCGACCGAACTCGATGCGGCGGGCGTCGTGAATCGTCTCGGCGTGCCCCCCCACCGCGTCGTCGACTTCCTGTCGCTCGTCGGCGACGCGTCGGACAACGCTCCCGGTGTCCCCGGTGTCGGTGAAAAGACGGCGATCACGTTGATCGAACGTTTCGGAGGCCTCGACGACGTGCTCGCCCACGCCGCGGAAGTCGACAAGCCGAAGTTGCGCGAAAGCCTCATGAACAATCGCGAGGTGGCCGAACTCACGCGCAAGTTGGTGACCATCGACACGGATTGCCCGCTGCCCGCGACGTTCGAAAGTTTGGCCTTCGGCGGGCCGAACATGGGCGACGCCGCCGCCCTGTTCGGGAAGCTCGGCTTCCGCACCCTCGGAAAGGCCTACGCCGAAACACCGAAGCCCGTGGCCGCGGTCTATCGGATCATTCGAACCGAATCCGAATTGGACGCGCTCCTCGCCGAACTTTCGACGGCCGATCTCGTCGCCCTCGACACGGAAACGACGTCGATCGACCCCCTCGAAGGCGTTCTGGTCGGCGTCTCCGTGTCGACGAAGGACGGCGACGCCGCCTACGTCCCCATGAATCTCGATCCGGCCGTCGTCGAAGATCCGCCGGGGGCGTCGTTCCGCGGAGCGGCGACGTTGGCGCGACTCAAACCGTGGATCGAAGACGTCTCGAAGCGGAAGTGCGGCCAAAACGCGAAGTACGACATCCTCGTATTCCGCCAACACGGCGTACGCCCCGCGGGCTACGTCACCGACACGATGCTCGCGTCCTATCTGCTCGAACCGGGCAGTCGCGAACACAACCTCGACGCGTTGGCGCTGCGCCACTTCAACTACACGAAGATCGCCACTGAAGAACTCCTCGGCAAAGGGCCGAACGCCCTGACGATGGACCTCCTCCCGGTGGACGAGGTCGGCAAGTACGCGTGCGAAGACGCCGATTTCACCCGTCGTCTCGCCGTGCGATTCCTTCCGGAAATCGACGCCGCTTCCCTGCGCCCGCTTCACGACTCCGTCGAAATGCCGCTCGTCGGCGTGCTCGCCGACATGGAAGAGACCGGCGTTCGCGTCGATCGCGATGCGTTGAAGAAGATGGCGCGGGAACTCGAGGCCGAAGCGGAGCGGCTCGGCGACGCCATCCGCGAGATCGCGGGCCGCGACTTCAATCCCAACAGTCCGAAGCAACTCGGCGAATGGCTCTTCGAAACCATGAAAGTCCACGAAGCGGTGGGCTACAAACCGAAGCGCACGAAGACGGGCTGGGGAACGTCGGCCGAAGTCCTCGAAGAACTGACCGACGTTCCGCTCGTGCGTCAGATCATCGAGTACCGGGAAGTCTCGAAACTCGTGTCGACGTACGTGCTCCCGCTTCCCGACCTCGTTCGGCGAGACGGCCGCATCCACACCTCGTTCAACCAGGCCGTCGCCGCCACGGGTCGACTCTCGTCGTCGAATCCGAACCTGCAGAATATTCCGATCCGCAAGGAATCCGGTCGGCGGATCCGAGCGGCCTTCCTGCCGACGGACGACGCGCACGTTCTTCTTTCCGCCGACTACTCGCAGATCGAACTCAGACTCTTGGCGCATTTCGCGAAGGACGAAGCGCTGCTGCTCGCCTTCCGCGAGGGACGCGACATCCACCGGGAAACCGCGGCTCGCGTCTTCGGCGTCGCTCCCGATTCCGTCGATGCGGCGACGCGCGCCCGCGCGAAAGCCGTCAACTTCGGAGTCCTCTACGGGATGGGCCCCAATCGTCTCGCCCGCGAAACCGGGCTGACGCTCGACGAAGCGAAAGCGTTCATCGCGCGCTATTTCGACGCGTTCCCGAAGGTACGCGGATTCCTCGACGGGTTGAAGGACGAAGCCCGCCGCACGGGCATGGTGACCACGATCCTGGGAAGGCGTCGGCCGATCCCGGAGATCACCTCTCCGAACGGGATGCTTCGCTCACAGGCGGAAAACATGGCGGTCAACACGCCGATCCAAGGGTCGGCCGCCGACCTCATCAAGGTGGCGATGATCCGAGTCGCCGGAGCGCTCGCATCCGGAGGTCTCGCGTCGAAACTCGTGCTGCAGGTCCACGACGAACTCCTGCTCGACGTGGCGGTTTCGGAACTCGACACCGTGAAGGCGTTGGTCCGCGACGGCATGGAGAACGCGTTCGCGCTCGACGTTCCGCTGAAGGTCGACATCGGCACCGGCGCGAGCTGGCTCGAAGCGCACTAGTCCGCGGGGTTCGGGTTCGAAAGGCGGTCGGGAGGGGTTCGCAGCTCCCGCCGCCGCGCGAGCAGCATCAACATGCCCACCGCGACGAGTCCCGTCACGAGGCCGAGGAACTGACTCGTCGACAACGGACCGACCGTTCCGCGGTCGGCGTCGTCGCGGAACACTTCGATGATCGACCGGGTCACCGCCTTCAGGAGCACGAAGGTCCAAAACACCTGTCCGTGGAACGCCTTCGTCCGCCACATCCACAGAAGAATCAGGCAGAGCAGGAATCCGTTGACGGACATGTACACCTGAGTCGGGTGAAGGAAGAGCCCCTGATGATCCCCCGCGAGGTTCCCGTTGTTCGCGGGAATCGGAATCCCGAGGAAGGAGCCGTGCTCGAAGCGCGTCGAAAACTTGATGGCGAGCGGGAACGACGGGTCGCAGGGCTTGCCGTAGTCGTCGCCGACGAGAAGACATCCGATACGCCCGATCCCCAATCCGAGCGCGCCGGCGACGCCGCCCGCGTCGGCGACCTGCCACAGCGGAAGCTTCTCCTTCACGGCGCGCCAGATTCCGAGCGACACGGCTCCGATCATGCCGCCGTACATCACCATGCCGCCCTTGTCGATGCGGATGGCGTCGATCCATCGACCTTCGAATTCGTGCCGCTGCACGATGACGTAGAGCGCGCGCGCCCCGAGGACGACCCCGATCAGGATCCAAAAGAGGACCGAATCGAGACCCCGAAAATCCGTGAATCCCTCACGGCGCAACAACCGCTCCATGAGCTTCGAACCGAAAAGGAACGCCAACGCCACCATGAGCCCGAACGACTGGATCGGAATCGCGTGATCCGTGAACGGGACGGGAATTTTGAAGAGGACGGGCCACATGACGCCCGAAGGATACGCGCCCGCGCCGTTTCGTCTTGAGGAACCGGGAGGCGGGGCCTATCATCCGCCCACTTCGCGGAGGCCGCCGGGGGTGATGCCGGCGTCCGTTCTTCCCCGCGAAGCGGCCGTCCGAACCGGGAAACGCGATGACCACTCAGCAGAACCGCCGCCCTGACCGCGGAAAGCTCTCCCTGATCGCTTGCAACTCGGGGAAACTCTTCGCCAGCCGCATCGAACGCCAACTGATGGAACTGGTGCGCGAGGAGGACGGCACGGCCGAGCCCGTCATGCGGGAATCCGAAGAGGTGACCTTCGCCAACGGCGAACTGAAGACGGTCATCCACGAGAACATCCGCGGCGACGACGTCTACGTCGTCCAGTGCATCGACGACCCGGGTTCCGGCAAGACCGTCAACGACAACATCATGGCCCTGATGACGGCCATCCACGCGGCGTTTCAGTCGGACGCCGAAAGCATCACGGCGGTCATTCCGCAATTCCCCTATTCGCGACAGGAGCGCAAGAAGGCCCGCGAGTCGATCACGGCGAAGCTGATCGCCGGGATGCTCGAAAGCGCGGGCGCCAATCGCGTCATCACGCTCGACATCCATTCCGAGGCGATCGAAGGCTTCTTCAATCAGTCGATCTTGGAAGACCTCCACGCGTCGAAGGCCCTCATCGACTACTACAAGGCCCGTTTCTCGACGGACAATCTTTGCATCGTCGCCCCGGACACGGGCGGCGCGCATATGGCGCGCCACTATTCGAACGTGTTCCAGGCGGCCCTCGCGGTCGTCGACAAGGCGCGCGATTATTCGAAGGCGTCGGTGATCGAAAGCATGCGCCTCGTCGGCAACGTCGACGGCAAGCGCGTGTTCATGCCGGACGACCTCATCGCGACCGGCGGCACCCTGATCAACGCCTGCCGCCTCCTCAAGGAGAACGGCGCCCGCGAAATCGTCCTCGCCTGCTCGCTCCCGTTCCTCAACGGGAACGCCAAGGAGAAACTCGCGAAGGCGCACAAGGAAGGGCTCTTCGAGGCCCTGATCGGGACCGATTCGGTCCACCACGGCGAATCCTTCTTCCGCGACAACCCCTGGTACCACGAGGTCACCGTGGCGCCCCTGTTCGCCAACGTCATTTTCAACATCAATCGCCGTCGTTCGGTGAGCGCCCTCCTGCGCTGAAAGCCCAAGGCGGCGAAACGGTTTGCACGATTCGAGCCCCCCGGAAAAACCCGGGGGGCTTCGTCGTCTCCGGGCCGTAGGAGGAAGCGTTAGACTAGTTCCCGGGGGTCCCCCCTTCGAGTCCACGCACATGCGAACGCCCAAGTTCCTCTTCCCGCTGCTCGTCCTCGTCCTCGCCTCGGTCCTGCCCGCTCAGATGTCCATCTTCAAAATGAAGAACGGCAAGGAGCAGAAGGGCATCATCGTCGAAGAGACGTCGGGGTCCTACAAGATCGAAACCCCCGAAGGCAAGACGATCCGCATCAACCGCGCCGACGTCGACGTCGTCGAGGAGACGAACAAGACCGGCAACGACGACCTCGACAAGATGCTCGAGTCGATCGACCGCACGGACCCGGACGCGATGCTGAAGGTCGCGACGGCCGCCAAGGAGAAGAAGCTCTCCGTGTGGAAGGCGTTGGCGCGATCGGCCCTCAAGGACGCGCCCGACCACGAGGGACTGAATCTCCTCCTCGGCCACGTGAAAGTCGGCGACCGTTGGTACACCGACAAGAAGGAAGGCGAAGAAGCCCGGGCCAAGGCGATGGCCGCCGAGATGAAGGAGAAGGGCTACCTCCGCGTCGACGGAGGCTTCATCAAGAAGGAAGACAAAGCCGCTTGGGACAAGGACAAGTCCAAGTGGATGAAGGACGATGACGGCATTTGGCGCCCGAAGGACGAAGTGATGAAGTCGAAGGGCTTCATTCTCCGCAAGGGCCAGTGGGTCAAACTCGGTTCCGAAGAAGACCAAGCCGACGCCGAGAAGTTCAAGCAGCTCATGGGCGACGACATCTGGATTCAGACGTCGACGCACTTCCGCCTCTTCGTGCAGGGCTTCGAACCGGACGTCGTGGCCGGATTCTCGAAGGAAGTCGAATCCACCTACGAGTGGTTCCTGACGCAGATGGGCAAGCCGAAAGACTTCCCCCTCTGGGGCGAGCGCAAGGCGGACATCTGGGTCTTCAAGGACATCCCCACGAAGAACCAGTGGCTGAAGCACTACAAGAATCGCTACGGTATGAGCGATGAAACGGCCTCGTTCTTCGAGAAGGCCCACAACTTCATCGGCGGCATGCTCGGCGGCATCACGCCGGATCAGGGCGAAGATCTCCGCAACCAACTCGTGCACATCTCGTCCCACTTCATGATTTCGGCCTTCTCGCGCGGTCTCAAAGGTACGCCGCAGTGGCTGAGCGAAGGTTGGGCCCACTACGCCGAGCACACGCGGCTCGGCAACGGCCACGTCTGCTGCTCGACGAAGTCGCAGTACGGCGGCGACGGCGGCAAGGCCGAGAAGAAATTCACCACGAAGGACGCGAAGGATCGCTGCAAGGGCTTGGTCCGCCAAGGTGCGGCGCCGCCCTTCGAGTCGCTGTCGAAGCTCGGCCTGAACGAACTCTCCGGCGATCACCTCTCGAAGGGTTACTCGGTCATCGACTGGCTGATGACGACGCAGAAAGAAGCGTTCGTCGCGTGGCTCGAAGGCATGAACACCGCCGATCAGCAGGCCGCGCTCGGCGACGCCTTCAAGGGATGGACCTTCGGTGCCCTCGACGGCGAGTGGGGCAAGATGGTCAAGCAGAAGTACTGATCGATCCGCTTCTTGAACGAAGAAGGCCCCGACGTCCCGTCGGGGCCTTCTTCATTTCGAGGTGCGATCAACCCGCCGATTTGCGCGGCGTCAGAAGAACGGCGTTCAGGAACAGACGCGACAGCGCGTGCCATCCGCCGCGGAAGTTCGGGTCTTCGGCGAAGAGCACCGCCGCGCCATCCCCCGAAGGCACCATCGTGATGTAGGACTTGCCGCGCAGGTGCTTCTCGTCTTCGTCGTGGACGTACCCCGCGATCGGAGGAGCATCGGCGAACCAGGCGACGTGAACGCCGGGCCCCGCCGGGTCGAAGGCGGAAAGCCCGCCTTTGAATCCGACGATTTCGGCGTCGTAGCCGAAGGCGAGCGGCTGCGCGGGATCGAGTTCGACGCGGAACACCGCGCCCGGAGCTTGGCGACGACGTTCGAGATCCTCGCGCTCTTCGGTCATGCGAACCGGACGCGAGGTGGCCTTGCGCTCCGGCGACACCACCTTCGCGTCGACGAATCCATCCTTGCCGACGCTCGCCAACGCGGCGCTTCCGAGAAGCACCACCGCTCCCCCATCCTTCATGAACGCGCGGAGGGCGTCCTTCGTCGCGGCTTTGGTCACGCCGGGGCCCTCGGAAAAGACCACCGCGGTGGCGCCCGCGAGGGTGCGCGCCGACAGCGCCTCTTCGGTCACGATCGAATACGGGATCTTCCACACGACGTCGAGCAGATGGCGGGTCGACCCGAACGCCGTCGCGTCACGTCCCCTGCCGCCGACGAGCAACACGCGCGGGGTGTTCAGAAGTTGAAAGGCGGTCGAACCCAAGTCGACGCCTTCGAGCGACAAACCACCCGCGACGGGAACGACGTCGGCACCGGAGGCCGCGGCGGCCGCCGCCACGAGGGCTTCGACGTTCGCGCCGTTTTCGTGCCGACGCACGAGGAACGCGCCACGCGGATGCGCCTTGCCTCCGTGCGTGAAGGGCTTGGTTCCGACGCGGATCTTGACCGATTTTCCGAGCAAATCCGTGACGGCGGCCATCGACGCCGACGACGCGGCATCCAACATCCATCCGACGTTCGAAGGGCCCGCCGCGATGGCCCCCGGACGGGACGCGATCGAGTCGACCGCTTCGGTGGGTACGGAGATCGGCTCGGGAGATTCGAAACACGGGACTCCGAAGGCGATGGGCAAACTCCAAGCGGAGACGTCGTAGAAGAACAGTTCCCGGATCTCGGTCTTGGGTTCGAGCAACGTCTTCGCGAGGCGCTTCAACGGTTGCTCGAGCGACACGACGTAACTCCCCGCCGCGAACGTTCGTTCCTTGACGTCAACGCCGTGGACGTCCTTCAAGCGCGGCAGCGTCGCGGGTCCGGTGGTCCGACGCACCTCGATGCCTTGAAGGCGTAGATTCGCCGCGAGCGCGTCGGCACGACGGGGATCCTTGCCCGCATCGAGCACGAAGGCGCGCACCGATCCCCCGCGACCTTCCTCCACCGCGGTCCGTCGGAAATCGTGCCAATCACGGAGCAATTCTTCCCGACGGGAGACCGCCGTCCCGATGGTGGCGAACACCGCCCTCTCATGATGACGCAGGCGTTCGAGCAGAGTCATCACGCGTCCGTCGTCGCGGCGATACGCCGCTCCGGCGCGGCTGTTGCCCGCCATTTCGTAGGTCATTCCGATGGCGCCGTTCAGCGACGGCCACGAATCTCCGTAGCCCGGATAGAACAGATCGAAATCTTCCCCCGTGTACCACGGAGCTCCGACCGCGTCGAACGCGGCGGCGTTGCCTTCGCCGAAGATCCGCCCCCACTTGACGGTCATCGGAGGAAAGTTCGCGTTGACGGGCTTCGTCGCCGGAAAGAAGAAGTAAGTCGAATCCGGGCTCATCTCGTGGATGTCCGCGTGCACCTGCGGAGACCACGCGGTGAAGCGCGGAAGGCGCGACTTCGTTTCGGGCTGCGAAGCGAAGGCCCAATCGCGATTCAGGTCGAAGCACCAGTGGTTGAAGCGCCCACCGGGCCAAGGTTCGACGTGTTCCATCGACGCGCGGTCGGGATCGGGGGTCGTACCGACGACGGAGCGGTACCAATCGACGTAGCGGGAATGTCCGTCGGGATTGAGGCATGGATCCATGACGACGACGGAGCGTTCGAGCCAGTTCTTCGTTTCCGCGTCGTCGGCGGTCGCGAGGCGACGGCATACCGCGACGAACGCTTCGGTCCCCGATGCTTCATTCCCATGAACATTGAATGAAATCCACACGACGCAGGGAAGATCCTTGATCGTGGACGTCGCATCCGCCCCCTGCGGACCGACGCGAACGTCGCCGAGGGCTCGCAACTTGGCGCGGATGTCGTCCATCCGCGCGTGGTTTTCCGGAGAGGACGCGACGACGAGACGCAACGGACGCCCCTCCGGGGTCGTCCCGTAGGATTCCGTCGCGATGCGATCGCTGGCGGCGTCGACCGCGTCGACCCAACGCATCACCTCTTCGTGACGCGAGAACACCGTTCCGAACGGACGACCGAAGAAGGCGTCCGGTTCGGGAACCGCCGCGGACTGGGCGAACACGGAACACACCGCGACGAAAATGGCGAGAGCGACGCGCATGGAATCTCCCCGACCGTCCGTGCGGAACGGTCACTGCGGATTCTAGACCGCTCGACGCGCCCGGTCAGCCTCGACGACGACCGCGCAGGTAGGCGCCGAGCGCGAACACGAAGAGGGCGACGGTCCCGACGAGGATGACGATCGCGGTCCCCTCGCGTTGCCCCTCGGGGGTCGGGGTCGCGGCTTGCGTCCGTTTGGCCAAGTCTCGGGAGAGCCTTCCGGCATCGGCGTCGAAACCCCGGCCGCGTTCGGAGGGAATCGGTTCGACATCCGGAGCCGGGCGCGATGCGGGAATCGGGACGTCCGGAAACAAAGGAGGGTCGGCGATACGCCCGGATGGGCGGGTGGAGGGGCCCTGCGCGAACACGGAGGCCGCCAGGATCAGCCCGAACGGGAGGGACGTCGCGAGGCGCCTCACCGTCTGTTCTCGGCCTCTTCGGCGAGGCGGCGCCCCTCTTCGAGGGCGGCGTTCAAGAACGGCGCGTCCGTCGCGCTGCGGAACGGTGCGAGGGCGGTCAGGCGAACGACGTCCGCGAAACCGCGCGCCGCGTCGTCGCGACGCCCGAGTCGGCGCTCGGCGAGAGCCTTGAAGTACCGCGCACGCACCTGCAACCGATCCGGGAGCGTCGGAATCCACTCGGAGATGCGCGCCACCACGTCTTCGAGTCGAGCGACGTCCATGGCGGCGTCGGCGTCCACCGCGAGGTAGCCGACGATGCGGCGCAGCCGCGCATCCGCGTTCAGCGGATCGAGGGCGGCGACGCGTTCCCAAAGCACGGTCGCTTTCGTGAGAAACTGAGGCGGCAACGACGGGTCTTCGTAGAGGGAGGCGATCCAGGACGTGATCACCGGATCCCGCGACGCCTCCGCCTCGGCGGATTCGAGCCACGCGATGGCCCGTACGCCGTCCTCGGGACGCGTCCGACGCGCGAGCAGGAGAGCCGCCGCCGCCACCTTGCCGAACGGCTGCCATCCCGACGGGCTACGTTCGATCGCCAATTCGAAGCAGGTCAACGCACGCTCTTCGAGACGCATCTGAAGCAGAATGCGACCGAGGATGAGGTAGGGCTCGGGAGCGTCGGGAACGACGGCCACGGCCCGACGCGCCTGCGCGAGCGCGTCCATCCGCCGATCTTCTCCGAGGGCGAAATAGAGATTCGCGCAAAGGACCCGCGCGTTGCCGGAACCGGGATCCATCGCGCACGCGCGACGCCCCTCGATTTCGGCTTCGTGGAACATGCCGCCGACCGACAGCGTTTGGATGCGTTCGAGACTCGCCGAACCATGGGTGGTGTCGCGCAGCGTCGCTTCGGAGAGCGCACCGACCGCCTTCGGGATCGCTTCCTCGCGCACGCGGGGATCGCCCGAAACGGCGCGGGACCAACCCACTCCCGAGTGGTGAAGGCGCGACGCCTTCACCCGCGCATGGGCAGCGAGACCGACGACCGCCGCGAACGCCAAGGCGACGAAGAAGAGACCACGGAAGGCCGCGGGACCGATCGACACGCGCCCGACCGCCGTCGCGGCGACGAGCAATCCGGCGATCGGCGCCGTCGCCGCGCAAGCGGCCTCGACCGGTCGTCCGTCGACCCAAAGAGCCGCAAGTCCCCAAGGCGCGACCACGCCGAAGAGCGCGGCGACCCCGGCGCGACCGAAACGTCGGGAGCGCCATGCGTCGAGCGCCCCGACCACCGCCCACGGCGCGATCGCCGCGGGCACGAGGGCCAACGGGGCTTTCGCGAGGAGTGCGAAGACGGCACCTGCGATGCCCGCGAAGATCGCCGCCGTTCCCGCATCGGCTCCTTCTTGGAAAACATCCGACAACGCGAGTCCGACCAACAATGCGAGCAGCACGACTCCACCGCCCGCCTTGAACGGAAACGAGAAGAACGACACCACGACGAGTCCCACGACCGCGAGGGCGACGGCGGCCGCGGTCCACGCTCCGTCGTCGGCCCCTTTCCGGATGGTGCCGTAGAGACGCGCCGCGGCGACGGCGGCGACGACCGTGAGAAGCATCGCGCCGAGAAACCCGCGTTCGACGAGCCACTCGAGCGCTTCTTGATGCGCGTGATCGGGACGTCGGGCGAGCGTGTACGTGCCCGGTGCATGACGGGCCACGGCCGACTGGAATTCCGGGTAGCGGAGCGCCCACGTCGCCGGGCCGGTACCCGTCATCGCCCCGAGCATGCGCTCGACGTCGGTCCCAGGACGGCGAAGGATCGCGCGCGAGTTCTCCCAAAGAACCAGACGTTCCGAAACGGTGTCGCGACGGGGATCGTCCCCCGAAAAGGCGAGCCTGACTCGTGTCAACAACGGTTCGCGAGGGCCGCCGCCGCGCGCGGTTCCCGGCAACGACGCGTCGACCCAAAGCACCGCACCGAGAAGAACACCCCCCGCTCCGCATGCGGCGAGCGCGATGCGAAGACGACGGCCGGGTGTTTCGCGAAGGACGACGATCGCGACGGCACACGCCGCGACGACGAAGAGAGCGACCCAAGGTCCCCGTGTCCCGGTGGCGACGAGGTAAACGGCCATCACCGCGCCCGCGGAGAATCTCAGCGCGGCACCGAGGAAACGGCGCGGCCATCGCAAAGGGCCGCGCGCCGCCGCGACGTGCGCGCACGCACCGACCACCGTGGCGGTGAAGCAGGCGGTCACGCATTCGGCCGCGACGTTCGGATGTCCGAACACCGAGGCGGGCCCGTCGTTGCGCGGCAGAAGTGCGAACGGTCGAAGCGGGCCCGTCGCTTCGAGCAACGGTCCCACGATGAAGGAGAAAGGCCCCGATAGACGCGCGGCGGCCTCCGGCGACGCCAACGACGCCAACGCGCCGTGCAGCGCGGCCGCGACCGGCGCGAAGACGCCGAAGCGTTCGAAATCCGGAGTCGAAGGAAATCCCCACGTGTCGAACGCGCCGCGAGAACCGGATGCGGGTTCCACTTGAGCGAGTCCCACCAACGCCGCCACGACGCCCACGACGCCGAAGACGTCGAGCCATCGTCGAGCCGCCGCCGGATGCCGTCCGGCTCCCCACGCGAGAAAGACCGCGGGCAGGGCGACGCCCGCCTCGAGCATCAACGCTTCGACCGACCTCCCGGGCCAGCCCGCAAGCCACGCCGCAACGGCGCCCGAAACGGGGATGAAGGCGCCGACGAGGAGGATCGCGGGAACTTTTTCGCCGGATCGGGCCCCCCTGAGGCATTCGAAAGCCGCGAGCAGCGTCAGCCCGACCCCGAGAATCGCCCATTTGGGGGGGCCGAAGGGCTCATGGGCATCCCGGTCGTAGGCGAGGACGCCGACGAGGACCACGGCGGCGGAAAGCCATCCGAAAAGCCGCGACGCCCCCGGTCCACGGGACGCATCGCCCGAAAATGTGATCCGCGACAGCAAGTTTTCCCGTCCCCGTGCCGATCCTACCAGTAGGGCGGCCGCCACCGAGATTCCTTCACACCCTTTTTTTGCTCCTGACCCTCGTCGGGAACGGGACTTATGGTAAAAAGACTTCGGTTGAGACGGCTTTGTCCAAGGGAAAAGGGACGGGCCGTTTCGCACAGAAACCATGGATCCGACGTCCGCGGGCAACACTCGCGGGTGACGGCGTTTAGGTTGGGAGAACACGTTCGATGCACGGGCAATCACCCATGAACTCGATCCAGTCAACTGCGTGGCGCGTCATGTTCGCTCTGACGTTGCTCCTCTCGTCGTGCATGTTCGACAACGACAACAACGGGGGGGTGCTTCCGTTCGAAGCCACGATCAACGCGGTAGACGCGTCGACGGGTTCGGCTCAAGGCATCCTGATCTTCGACTACACGGTCACGGGTGTCCCCGGAACCGTCGTCGACGTGCTCCCCGAATACACGACGCCCTCTCCGGTCACCGACACGGGCCCCGCGTTGCCGGCCACGGCCGCTCCGTCGGGCTTCGGCCCCGGATTCGCGTCGACGCCTTTGAACAACATCGTCCTTCCGGCCAGCGGAGCCGCCGTCGGCCGTTTCTGCTGGTACTGGTCGGGCGACCTCGGATTCGTCGGCATCGCCGGCGTCGTCTTCACGTTGACTCCGGTCAATGCGGGCACGTCGCAGAGCGGTGGTCCCGGCATCACCGGCACGCTCACCTACTCGGGCTCGGCCACGGGTAACGGCGGTTCCGTCTCCTCCTCGGGCACCGGCACCGGCGGTCGCGCGTCGCACGTCGCCGCGTTCGTCGGCGGCAACGGCCCGCAGGGCAAGGTCGTCGTCGCGGGCGGCAACACGCCGTTCGGCGTGACCGACACCATCACCCGCTACAACGTCGACGCCGATACGTTCACGCACACCACGGCTTTCACGTCGCAGATGGCGAACCCGCGCACGGGACACGCCGCCGCGTTCTTCATCGACCCGACCACGCAAGCCACCCGCGTCCTCGTCTGCGGCGGCGCCGCATCCGGGACCGCGACGGCGACGGCCGACGTCTACGCCTTCACCCCGACGGAACAGGTCACGTCGACCCCGTTCGTCGGTGCGATGACGACGGCGCGTACCCAACACACGGCGACGTGGATCGGTGGCAACAAGGTCATCATCGTCGGCGGTCTCAACGCTTCGGGCGTCGCGACGGGTTCGATCGAAATCTTCGACCCGACCACGGGCAACTTCACGGCGTCGACGGCGACCCTCGCGGCCGCCCGCTTCGAGCACACCGCGACGCTGCTCCCGAACGGCACGATCCTCATCGCCGGCGGCGCGAACTCGGGTCCCACCGAAATCTACGACCCGCGCACCGACACCATGGTGTCCACGACCCTCCCCGCATTCGATCGCCGCGGCCACTCGGCCACGCGCCTCACCAACGGCTGGGTGCTCCTCGCGGGTGGTCTCGTGCTCGGGACCCCCGCCGACGGCGGCTCGTTCACGCCGACGTCGAACGCGGCGATCTTCATGCCGGAACTCGGCACGACGGGCGCGTTCACGAGCACCGTGCTCTCGATGAACACGAATCGCTCGGCTCACACCGCCACCCTGCTCGGCAACGGCAAGGTGCTCATCGCGGGCGGTGACACGTCGTCGGGAGAGACCGCTTCGGCGGAAATCTTCCTGCCGGAATCGCTGCTCTTCACCCCGGTCGGATCGCTCGCCACGGCGCGCGCGAAGCACTCGGCGACGAGTCTCGCGAACGGCACCGTCGTCATCATCGACGGCCAAAACGGCAACGCGACGAACTTCCTGTCGAGCGTCGAGCTGTTCCCGGTGCAGAACCAGATGCCGGTCGTCACCGGCGTCACTCCGACGGCGACGGCCGGCGGCGTCATGCTCGCCGTGACCATCACCGACGCGGATCAAGACGGCGGCTACGTGGTCATCCGTCATGCGGCTGTCGGTTCGTCGAACTACACCCAGACGGTCATCGATCAGCAGACGCCGTCGTCGTCGGTCAATCCGACGAACGCGTCGTACGCGACGATGCGTGTCCTTCCGGGGACGACCATGTTCCGCGTGCCGTACGCGGCCAACGGCCTCTCGGCCGGCCAACAAGTCACCTTCAAGGTGGACGTCGTCGGCGCGGTGATCTCGCCGTCGGCGGGCAGCGTGACCACGACGCTTCCCTGATCGGAACACGTCGCGGCGAAAAGCCCGGGGTCAACGCCCCGGGCTTTTTCATTGGAACCGACGTTCGGCGTGCCGCACCCTTGCAAGCCGTCGGAACGATCCGCAACATCGACCCCATCGGAGTCGTTCATGGCCAGCGAAATCATGGAAAAACTCGTCGCCCTCTGCAAACGCCGAGGGTTCATCTTCCAGTCGAGCGAGATCTACGGCGGACTCAAGTCCTGCTGGGACTTCGGTCCGCTCGGCGTCGAACTCAAGCGCAACGTGAAGGAAGCTTGGTGGAAGAGCATGGTTCGCTCGCGTCGCGACGTGGTCGGCATCGACTGCTCGATCCTCATGCACCCGCAGGTGTGGATCACGTCGGGACACGTCGCGGGTTTCAACGATCCGATGGTCGATTGCAAACTCTGCAAGGCGCGTTTTCGCGCGGACAAACTTCCCGAATCGGAATGCCCGAAGGAAAAGGGCAAACGTCCCGGTGAATGCAAGGGCGAACTGACGGAGCCTCGCCAGTTCAACCTCATGTTCAAGACCTTCATGGGGCCGGTCGAAGATTCGGGTGCCGCGGTCTACCTCCGCCCCGAAACCGCACAGGGCATCTTCGTCAACTTCAAGAACGTCTGCGACACCACCCGCGTGAAACCGCCGTTCGGTATCGCCCAACAAGGCAAGTCGTTCCGCAACGAAATCGTCACGGAGAACTTCATCTTCCGCTCACGCGAATTCGAGCAGATGGAGATGGAATACTTCGTCCCGCCCGCGGAAGCGGACACGTGGTACGCCTACTGGCGCCAGTTCCGCTACGACTGGTTCATCGGTCTCGGCATTTCGACCGAGCATCTTCGCCTTCGCGATCACGCCGACGACGAACTCGCCCACTACTCGAAGGCGTGCGCCGATCTCGAGTACCTCTACCCGTTCGGCTGGAAGGAACTCGAAGGCGTCGCGAACCGCACCGACTTCGACTTGAAGCGCCACTCGGAAGCTTCGGGGCGGGATCTGACGTGGTTCGACGAAGAGTCGAAGTCGCGCTACATCCCTTGGGTGATCGAACCCGCGGTCGGCGTCGATCGTGCCTGCCTCGCGTTCCTGTGCGAGGCGTACCACGAAGACGTGGTCGAAGGTGAAACGCGCGTCGTGCTGAAGCTCCATCCGAAGCTCGCTCCCTACAAGCTCGGGATCTTCCCGCTCGTCAAGAAGGACGGTCTTCGCGAACTCGCCCTCGAGATCGAAGACTCCCTCAAGGCGGACTTCACCGTCTACTACGACGAAGGCGGAGCCATCGGTCGCCGTTACCGTCGTCAGGACGAGATCGGCACGCCGTTCTGCGCGACGATCGACCATCAGACGAAGGAAGACGGTACGGTCACGATCCGTGACCGGGACACGCTCGCGCAGCACCGCGTCCACCGCACCGCGCTCGCCGAGTTCCTTCGCGAAAAGACTCGCTGATCAGCGACGGTCGCGCGCCGCCGCGACGTGGGCCTCGAAGACCTTGAGATTCACGTCGCGGTGCGACGCCAAAAGTTCGGGGTGCCATTGCACTCCGAGAACGAACCGATTCGTGTCCACGGCTTCGATCGCTTCCACGACTCCGTCGGTCGCACGCGCGGTGATCTTGAGTCCCGCTCCGAGTCGGTTGACGGCCTGATGGTGGTACGTGTTGACGCGCACGCGCGTCGCACCGGCGATCGCGGCGAGCCGCGAATCCGCTTCGATGTCGATGAAGTGGGAAGGTCCTTCTTCGACGTGTTGTTGGAAGTGCCGGACGATCGGCTTGCCGAACGTCGTGGCCAAATCCTGATGAAGGCTTCCGCCCGCGGCCACGTTGAGCACTTGGCAGCCACGACAGACTCCGAAGAGCGGTAGGCCGTCCTCCATCGCCTTCTTCGCCAGAAGAAGTTCCGTCGCGTCGCGTACTTGATCGATGGCTTCGAGTTTCGGCGACGGTTCTTCACCGTAGTGGACGGGGTCCACGTCGTGCCCTCCCGGAAGCAGCAAACCGTCGAGCATCCCGTACGTCTGCAAGAGCACCTCGGGTTTCGACGAAGGCGGGATCATGAGCGGCGTCCCTCCCGCTTCTTCGACCGCTTCGAGATAGGCGATCGGCACGCCGTAGCGGTGGTACGGACGATCCTGATGGAAGAAGGCGATTTTGCGCGCGGTGATGCCGATCAGCGGACGACGATTCATGGACGGCTCCGGCCCCGACGGGGCGGAGGACGTTAGCGCGGAGCGGGCGACTTCAGAAACACCGCGATGTGACGCGGGACGTCGGGATGCGGAGCCCGCGCGACGTCCGCGGATCCGGGAACCGGGTGCCGTCCGGGAATCGCCGTGAGGAGATCGTGGTCGAGCGGCTCGACCAAACGGAACGTGACCCGCCCACCCGCCGCGAACGCCAGCGGAGCCCGAAGGCGGGCGACGTGGTTCATCGGGACCTCGAGATCGTGCGAGCCGTGAATCACGAGCATCGGCTGACGCAGCGCGGCAAGTTGTTCGGCCGGATCGAATCCCGCGAGATCGCGAAGAAGGATCCATTCGGGCGGGCACGGAGCATCCTTCGGCAGGGCGCGCAAGCGCGCGACCGCGGCGCGCAAATCTTCGACGGCACGTGCGACCCCTTCTTCGCGCTCCCCCGCCGCGTAGAGCCGCGTTCGCAGTCGTGTCTCGAGGGCCTCGGCGAGAGGCGTCGCGGGCATCCCGACGAGGACGACGCTCGCCACCACGTCGGGCTTGCGGCGCGCGGCTTCGACCGCGACGACGCCGCCGAATGCGTGGCCGAGCATCGTGACCCGCGTCGTGTCGATCGCGCCCGCCCGCCCGGCCGCCTCCGCCAAAGCGAGAGCGTCGTCGGCGAGTCCGTCGAGCCCGCGGGGTGCGCCCGTCGATTCGCCCGCCCCGCGCCCGTCGGCACGAATCGTCGCGATACCGAGGGCGGCCAATTGGTCGGCCAACGTGGCGAGGACGGGCACGGCGCAATCCGGGCCTTGGCCGTCCCGATCGCGCAGTCCGTAGTCCGGCAACAGAACACAGAGAGGCGACGCCCCCGTCGCGATCGGCGGCCGCGAGAGCACCGCGGCGAGTCGAGCGCCGTCCCGCGTGGGAACGTCGAGACGGGATTCGAGCCCCGGCGCGCGACCGGGCCGGGACTCCGCTCCGCGCCGGACGGTCATGCGCCCCGCCGCACCGGGTAGAACGAGTTTCAGAAGTCCTCCGCCGTCGAACCAGACGGTGAATCCCCCGCCCGAGGCGTCGGCGAAGCGCGCACCACCGAGACGATCCTCGACGACGACCGTGCGGATTTCTCCCGCGTCGATGTCGAGCGCGCGGAAGGAACGTCGGCTCCGATCGGAAAGAAGCAGCGCGGCGATCTCCGGTGCGGCGGGATCGAACACGGTGTCGAACGACTGCCCCCACACCATGCGCCGCGCGACGCCGAGCGGCCCGGTCTCACGGAGCAGCCATCCCGCGGAGTTCGGCGTCACGGAGGTGCGCATCGTCGTATTCGACGCGGGATCGCGGATCTCGCGATCGTAGGCGACGACGGCCCCGCGGGCGTCCGTTTCCAAAGTCGCGCTCAAAGTCGCCGTCGCGACGGTCCCCCGCAGTCGAACGGCTCGCGGTTCGACGACCGCGGTGACGATTCCGGCGTCCTTTCCCCCTTCGCGACGCACGAGCTCCTGCGCGACGCACGCGCCGCCCACGAGAAGAAGGAGGAATATCCCGACGACTTGCCGCATGATGGATCGGCGTCCATCATACGCTCGATGCGCGGCCTCCTCGTTCTGTTCCTCCTTCTCGCCGCGGCCTGCGAATCCGTGCCGATGAAACCGCGCGACCCGACCTCGGTCGCCACCGCGTTGGCGACGTGGGGCGAGGTCCGGGAAATCGAACGCGAGGGGTCTCCGCGCGTCGTCATCATCGCGGACCGCCACCCCATCGGTGCAGGCATCACCTTCCTTCCGGAAGGCCATCGGCGCCAACAGAAGGAACAATCGCGTGCCGTCGCGTGGCTCGTCGACAACGGGTACCGATTGATGGGCTGCGAGTTCGCAAAGGGTCCTTTGCCGACGGACGGACCGGCGGAGGCCCATCGCGCCTCGATCCGGGAGGTCCTCGACGAGGGGGACGACCTCGACCGTTGGAGCCACTTCCAACCCGTCCGCTACGAGTGGATCCATCGGGGCTCCTTGCGGGTGGTCGGCGTGGAAGATCCCGACCTCTACGCGGCGGACGTTCGCGATCTCGAATCGATCCTCGACATTCGTGAATTCCGACGTCGGCGGTCGGGGTCCGAAGGCCCCGACGACGCCACCCTCGACGCCCGGGAGAAGGCCCTCCTCGGCCGCATCCGCAGTCACGTCGACGCGCGCGGGCGCCTGGCGGCCTCGAACCTGCTCGACGAGGCGGCCCGCACCGGGGCCGAGGCGGTCATCCTCTTCCTCGGGGCGGCCCACTGCGGGGCTGCGGCGGGCGAATGCGCGGCCCGCGGGGCGGCCGTGACGGTGTGGTCTCCCGCCAGTCTGCGCCGCTAGGCTCGCCTCTGCGGGGCGTTCCTGCTAGGGTCGCCCTCGGGACGTCCAAGACGACCGCGGCGGGACTTGCGCCCGTCGAGGAAAGTCCGGGCTCCGCAGGGCAGGATGGTGGCTAACGGCCACCGGCCGCAAGGCCAGGGAAAGTGCCACAGAAAACAAACCGCCGATGGCCGCGCAAGCGGATCAGGCAAGGGTGAAAAGGTGGGGCAAGAGCCCACCGCCGGGGCGGCGACGTTCCGGGCATGGCAAACCCCATCCGGAGAAAGGCCGAATAGGGCAGGAAGCCGGATTCGTCCGGCGGGACGCGGCCCGCGTCCTTCGACTGTCGGGTAGGCCGTTCGAGTCCGTCAGCAATGGCGTGTCGAGATGAATGGTCGTCGCCCCCCTCGGGGACAGGACCCGGCTTACACGACATCCCGATTCGGGGCGGGCGAGGGCCCGCCCCGACTTTTTTTCGGGGGTCAGACGTTGAAGCGGAAGTGCATCACGTCACCGTCCGCGACGACGTAGGTCTTGCCTTCGATCCGAAGACGCCCCGCTTCCTTGGCGCCGTGTTCGCCGCCGTACTTCACATAGTCGTCGAAGGCGATGGTTTCCGCACGGATGAACCCGCGTTCGAAATCGGTGTGGATGACACCCGCCGCTTGGGGCGCGGTCGCACCCGCGGGAATGGTCCACGCGCGCGCCTCCTTCGGGCCCGCGGTGAAGTAGGTTCGCAATCCGAGCAGCGCGTAGCCCTCGCGAATGACTTTCGACAAGCCCGTCTCTTCGAGACCGAGGCTCTTCAAAAACTCCGCGCGATCCTCTTCCGGAAGTTCCGCGGCCTCCATCTCGATCTTCCCGGAGATCACGAGGCAGCGCGCACCTTCCTTTTCCGCCACGGCCTTCACCGCGGCGACGAGTTTCGGATCCCCGTGCGGAAGTTGGTCGTCGCGCACGTTGCAGAGATACATGACGGGCTTGCCCGTCAGCAACGCGAGGTCCTTCGTGATGAACTTCGCGAATCCTTCGTCGTCGCGCCATCCGGGGATGGTGCGTGCGGGAGCTCCGGTGTCGAGATGGGCCTCGAGCATCTCGGCCCAAGCGACTTCCTGCTTCGCCGTCTTCTCCCCCGCTCGAGCGGCCTTCGCCGAACGATCCTTGCGCGCGCGCACCGTATCGAGATCCTTCAACGCGAGTTCCGTGTCGATCACGGCGATGTCGCGGGCCGGATCCGGACTTCCGTGGACGTGAATGACGTCCGGGTCCTCGAAACAACGGACCACGTGGGCGATCGCGTCGGTCTCGCGGATATGCGAAAGGAATTGGTTGCCGAGACCTTCACCCTTGCTCGCACCGGCGACCAATCCGGCGATGTCGACGAACTGCATCAACGTCTCGATGACTTTCGCCGACCCCGCGATGGTCGCGAGTCGATGGAGGCGCGGGTCGGGCACGGCGACCGTTCCGACGTTGGGCTCGATCGTGCAGAAGGGATAGTTCGCCGCCTGCGCGTTCTGCGTCGCGGTGATCGCATTGAAGAGAGTCGATTTGCCGACGTTGGGCAACCCGACGATGCCGCACTTGAAACCCATGTTGACTCCTCGGAGTCCTCAAAGGTACGTCGTCGAAGGCTCTTCCCCTACATCGCCGCGACGAAACGACCGCACGACCCGCACCGGACGATCTCGCCCTCGGCGAGTCGCGTCTTCACCTGCGCGCCGAACGACGTGAAGCACCCGTCGCAACTGCCGCTTCCGTACGGGACCACGGGTCGGCCTCCCGACTTCGCCGCGAGATGTTCGTAGTCGCGCAGAAGGGCTTCCGGAACGCGTCCGGCCGCTTCCCGCCGATGTGCGTCCTCGATCGCCAGTTGCGCTTCGAGTTCGGCGAGTCTGGGCGCGCACTCGGCGGCGACCTCCGCGGCGGTGCGCGCGGCGGCGTCCGCGTCCGCGGCGCACCCGGCGGCGACCTCCGCGGCGGCCTCGGCCCGCTCCATCGCGACCAACGCGGCCTCCTCGAGGAGAGCGTTTTGTGCGCCTCGGGCCTCGATTCGCGTCTTCAGGCCCTCGAACTCCTTCATGCCGCCGGCCACGTCCATCTGCTGGGACAGCCGACGGAGTTCCGACTCCCCCGCCTCGAGTTTCGCGGACGCTTCCGCCGAAGCCCGCTGCGCATCCCCCGCGCGTGCGGAAGCCTGCGACGCCATGGTCGCGGCCGTCGCCGCCGCCTTCGCGGCCGCATCGCGTCGCGCCGTTTCGGCACGCACACGCACCACCACCGCGTCGCGCGCGCGATCCGCCTCCGCGAGCTCGAGAAGTTCCCGAAGTCCGGGCGGAAGCGGTTTCATGTCAAAGTTGGGTGTTTTCGAGGAAGCCTTCGAGACGTCGCGCACGCATCGGGTGCTGCAACTTCATGACGGCCTTCGCCTCGATCTGACGCACGCGTTCGCGGGTCACCTTGAAGATGCGGCCGACCTCTTCGAGCGTATAGGTGTATCCGTCGCCGATGCCGTAGCGCAGCTTCAAAATCTCGCGCTCGCGGTAATTCAACGTTTGAAGGACTTCTTCGATCTGATCCTTCAGCATGCGCCCCGAGGCGCTCTGCACGGGCGATTCGGCCATCGGATCTTCGATGAAGTCGCCGAAGTACGAGTCTTCCGAGTCGCCGACCGGACGATCGAGCGAAATCGGGTGCTTCGCGATCTTCATGATCCGCTTCGTCTCGTCGGCCGACACGCCCGAAGCCTCCGCGATCTCCTCCGTGGAGGGTTCGCGTCCGAGCTGCTGCACGAGCTTCTTCTGCACGTTGCGCAGTTTGCTCATGGTCTCGATCATGTGGACCGGAATACGGATCGTGCGCGCCTGATCGGCGATGGCGCGCGTGATCGCCTGACGGATCCACCACGTCGCGTACGTCGAGAATTTGTAGCCGCGCTGATATTCGTACTTCTCGACGGCCTTCATGAGGCCGGTGTTCCCCTCCTGGATGAGGTCGAGGAACGAGAGTCCGCGGTTGCGGTACTTCTTCGCGATCGACACCACGAGGCGGAGGTTGCCCGACGAGAGGCAACGTTTCGCCTCTTCGTACGCGGCGAATCGATCCTTCACCTGTTCGAGGCGGCGACGCACCCGTTCGGGAGCTTCGCAGGCGCGTTCCGCGAGTTCGCGGAGCCGCTCTTCCGCATCTTCGAGTTCGCGCTTGCGCTTCGACGACCGGAACGCGGCGACTTCCTCTTCCACGGACGCGATCGCGCGCTCGTGTTCGATCACGGCCTCCATGAGGGGACCGAGATGCTTGATCTGGAGGCCGAGTTCTTCGGCGAGACGGGCACACTTGCGCCGATTCGCATGCAAAGTCCGCAAGAGTCGTGCGACTTCGGCCTTCGGGGCGGGCTTGCCGCCGAATCCCTGCAGCGCCCGGAAGACTTCGGTGTTCTTTTCGAGCAGTCGGCGGATGGTCGCCACGTTCTCGGGAAGGCGGTCGCCGACGTTGTCCTTGTCGATTTCGCCGACCTTCAACGTGCGGTCGAGGGCCAAGGCTCCGCGATCGACGTCCTCGAAGATCTTCACGGCCGCCCACGACGCGATCGCCGATTCGAGCAGCTTGTTGCGGTACATCTTGCGCGCGAGTTCGATGCGCCGCGCATGGGCGATTTCCTGCTCGCGCGTGAGCAGAGGGATCTCGCCCATCTGCGTGAGGTACATCCGCACCGGGTCGTCGATCTTCTCGACCGGACCCGCCGGAATGAACTCCTCTTCCGTGTCTTCTTCGTCCTGCCCGAGTTGCGCGGCGATCGCTCCCGCATCGGGATCGTCGTCGTCGGTCGTCATGAGGCCGCGCGGAACGCTCCGCGCTTCCTCTTCTTCGACGACCTCGACGCCTTCCTCCGTCAACCAGAGATAGATCTCTTCGAGTTTCTCGGCGGAGATGAGATCGACGGGAAGCGCCTTGTTGACGCGATCGTAGGTCAGGAACCCGGATTTCTTGCCTTCGGCGAGCAGCGCCGCGAACTCCGGAAACTGCGGAGCCTTGTGCTCCGGCGCCGCCTCGCGGTTTTCCTTGCGGTCGCTGGGTCGACGCCTCGTCATGACTCGGATTCTCCGCCCCCCGAGCCGCGACGACGGTGGCGCTCGTACAGTTCGCGGAGGGCGTCTTCGTCCCCGGTGAACCGAACTTTCTCGCGCAACCGCGCCTGCTCCAGGCGCTGCCGTTCATCTTCCAACCACCGGACGGCGTCTTCAAGGCGTTCCAACCGTCCTTCGTCCGCATCCTCCTCGACGGCGAGACGAGAAATCTCGCCCGCTCCGGGAAGGTCCCCGAAGGCGATCACCACGTCCGCCGTCACCGGATTGGCGGTTTCGAGGCAAAGCCTCAGAACCTCCTGCAAAGCCAACGCGAAGGGCTGTTCCGACGGCAGAAAATGCGCCGCAACGACGTTCCGAGCGAGGAATTCCGCCGAAGCGGGATCATGAAGCACGCCACGAAGGATCGTGACGAGCGGCGCCCTTCGACGACGATCCGCCGGCAAGATCGACTTGGACGTTTTTTCGGAAGTTCCTTCTCCGCGCGGAGCGGCCGCGGCGGGCGCCGCGCCGACGCGCGCCCGCAACGCCAAATCGCGAAGCGTCGTTTCGGGGACCGCGATCGCCGTCGCCCCTTTCGAAAGGAAGGCGTCGCGGGCGACCGGATCTTCGACGAGGGCGACCAATCCGGCCAAACCGTGAGCCGCGCGACGTTTGCCTTCGACGGTCGAGAGGTCGTTCGTCTCGCACCACCGCGCGAGAGCGAAATCCGCGAGGTCCACGCCGGACTCCGTCATCACGGCGGCTCCGGCGGGACCCGTCCGCACGAGAAAGTCGGCGGGGTCTTCACCTCCCGGCAAGGTGACGACGCGAATGTCGAGACCGCGACCGAGCAGCAACGGCAACGCGCGCAACGACGCCTTGACGCCCGCGGCGTCGCCGTCGTAGAGCATCGTCACGCGATCGGTGTAGCGCGACAACAGACGCACTTGATCGGGAGTCAACGCCGTACCGAGCGTCGCGACGGCCCCCTTCACTCCGCACTGCCCCGCGAGAATGACGTCGGTATACCCCTCCATCACGATCGCCGGAGTTCCGGGGCGCACTTCGTCCTTCAGTCTCTCGACGCCGTAGACCGTATGGCCTTTCTTGAACCACGCGGTTTCGGGTGAATTCAGATACTTGGGTTCGGATCCGTCGAGGGACCGGGCCCCGAAGCCGATCACGCGCGCCTGAGCGTCGAGAATCGGGATGACGAGTCGATTGCGGAATCGATCGTAGACGCCGCTGCCGTCCTGCCGAGGTACGACGAGCCCCGCCGCTTCG
>JAFMJN010000094.1 GCA_017853435.1 Planctomycetota bacterium
CGACCGGGACGCTCGTATGTCTCCTCGCTTTCGACGCTTGGCTTGAAAGTCGTCGGGGCGCGCACATGGCGCTCGCCGTCGTCGGTGCGGTGGTCGCGCTCGGATCGAAGGAAACGGCCGCGGCGATTCCGCTCATGACGGCGGCCCTCGAGGTCGCCGGTGCCGCGCCCGGAACGTCGAAGGTCGCGGCTTTCGTTCGGGGAGCCCTTCGGTTCGCCGCGGTTCCCGTAGCCATGCTCGGGCTTCGAAAGTACCTGTTCGGCACGTTTTCGGGCACTTACGGCAAACTCTCACCCGCCGAATACATGAGCGAATTCCGGGTGCTCGATCGCCTCGACGATTCCCTGCGTTACGGCCTCGTCGGCGCGAACGCGAGCGAAGTCCCGACGTGGCTCGTCGGGACGGCGGCCGCCGCGGTCGTCGCCGTCGTCGTGCTCGTCGTCGCCGCCTGCGTGCGCCGTGGAGACGCGCCCGGTGCCGTCGCACGCCCCGTGTGGGTCGGCCTCGCCGTATTCGTCGGATCGTTCGCACCGACGCTGCCGATCTTCTGGATCTCGGCGGAACTCACGAACGCACGCTTTCTCTATCAGCCGCTCTGCGGACTCATGATCGTGGCCGCGTGCGTCTTCGCGAGTCCTCTCGCCCGCGTCGCGACACCGCTGCTCGTCGTAGTTTTGGGGATCGACGCCGCGACGGGTGCCTACAATCGTCGTGCCTACCGCGGCGCCGACGCGCAGGAACGTGCGATCGTCGCCGGAGTCGCCCGCATCTCCGAAGACGACGGACGGCGTCCGATCGTCGTCGCTTGGGGCGTTCCGACCGAACATCGCGGCGTCGCGACGCTCGACAGAAGTTTGGCGCTTGCGGTCAAGCCGCCGTTCCTGTCGACGGCGATCCCGACGATTCCGTTGATCGAAGGTCAGGACGGCAGCTGGCCCGCGCAGCTCGAAGCGAGCATCGCCGAACTCCGTGTCGGGCATCCGGACTCACCGTTGCTTCACGCCGTGATCCAACGCGAACCGTGGACCGTCGTGCCCCTCTACGGCGGTGCCGAGCCCCGCGAAGGGAAAGCCCCGGATCCGATAGCCCCGGAAGACGGCGCCCCGCTGCGAAGCCCGGGACCGGCTCCCACGTTCGCCTTCACGTCGGTTCCGAAGGCGACCACCTACGTGGTCCATCTCGAGGTTCCCGGAAAATCGGCGTCCTACGTCCTTCAACCGGGCGTGCACGCGAAGCGGTTCGGGACGAGTTTCCGTTGGACGTTCGCCGACGGCGACGCCGGATCCCTTCCGGATCTTTGGGACCTCTTGGGCAAGGGCACCTTCGCCTCCCCGCTCGTCGTCTCGTGGCGCGTCGAAGCCAAGAACGCGGACGGAATACGGCTCGGCATGTCGGCCGCGCGACGCCTCGTGATCGTTCAGGCGTCCGGGTAGGAGGCGGCGAGATCGAACGCCGCTCGGATGCAGCGATCGGAGTTGTAGTAGTTGTAGTTTCCGAATCGGCCGACCGTGTCCACGCCGCGCGATGCGGCGAACGCACGCACCGCGTCGATCCGCCCCTCCACCCCGTCTTCGTACAGGATGTAGGCGTAGGGGTTCGAAAACGTCTTCGTGAACTTCACGTTTTCGGCCCGGATGATGCCTCGGTGGACGAGTCCGCCGACGACGTCCCGCGCCGTCTTCGCCGTCCCTCCCGGGCAGGGACCGATGTGCGTGACTTCGGCCATGACGGACGCACCGCCCGCGGGAGCGTTGGCGGGCGCGTAGTTCGAAATGAAAGTCACGCGATTCTGCGGCCCGTCGTCGGGATGCGGGAAGTACACCCACGAGAGATCGGGAACCGTCGCATCGGCGAGCGCGATGAAAACCGTGGTCAACGACGTGAACGCGAGACCCGCGGTCGCCGAGGCCACGCTTTCGGGAACGTCGCCCAAAGTACGAACGAGTTCCGGAAGCGGAATCGTCGAAATCACGCGATCGAAGCGTTCGCCGTTCACCGTGAATCCGTCCGCGTCGCGTCGAACGGTTTCGACGCGCGTCGCGCAACGGACCTCGGTGCGCTCGAGAGCCGCGAGAATCCCACGGATCACCGACTCGAAGCCGCCGGAAGCCGGGTACCAGAAGACCGCCTGATGCCCGTAGCCGAGCGTCGGGATCCCCGCGGCCGCCTTCAGAACGTCGTCGACGGGCGCGTCGGGAACGCGCCCGCGCACCCACGCCGTACCGAGGCGCGCCAAATCGACGTTCCAGATCTTTTCGTTGTACGGCCACATGAAGTGGCGACAGATGCCCTCGCCGAAACGCCAAAGGCACCACGCCTTGAAGTCGCGGGGTTCTTCGGCGCCGGTCTTCCGTGCATGCCAAGCTTCGACGTAGCCCTTGAGGCAGTCGTAGCGATGCTCGGGAGTCAGATCGCCGAGTCCGTTCTCGAACGGATAGGTCACCCAGCGATCGTGGTGGAAGATGCGGGCGCGACGTTCGCTCTTGACGGCCCCGCCCGGCCCGAGGACCGACAGCATGAAGTCGAGGACCTCGCGATCCGTCGAAAAGATGATGTGTCCGCCGGCATGGTCGACGACGTAGCCGTCGATCGTCTCGCTGCGGCAGAGGCCACCCGGGCGATCACCGCCCTCGAACACCACGCAGTCGTGCCCCTTGCGGCCGAGCTTCCACGCGGCCGTGAGCCCGGTAACGCCCCCCCCGAGGACGGCGATTCTCATCGGCGGGCTCCGACGGGGACTGACGAGGCGCGTGGGCGTGGCATCATGCTCTCATCGTACCGAAGCCCCTCCGGCGTTGACCGGGGCTTCGGGAAAGCCCTCCCCTTCCGAGACACCGCCCATGCCCATCGTGAAATTGCTGCTCGCCGCGTGCCTTTTGGCCGTTTCGACGCCCGCGCAGGAAAAGACCCGCGACCTTCCGCGCGAAGGGCTTTCGTTCACGCTTCCCGGCGTGTGGAAATGGCAGAGCGACTTCGGCAGCAACCTCGCCATCAAGGCGACGCTCGAAGCGAAGGGCATCGGCCACGAGATCACCGGCGAACTGCTCAGCCGGGACACGGGCAGCGTGGACGACGAAATTCTCGCGCTCGAAACGAAGGTCAAGGAAGGCGGACCCGATTTCCGCGACTTCGCCGTGGATCGCAACGCGATGTTCGGCGGCCAAAAGGCGGTGATGGTGCGCTTCACCCGACTGCGCAACGAAGGCAAGGAAGCCTCCGAAGAGCGCGTGTTCCTTCAACGACGCGGCGGGCTTCTCCTCACGTGGAAGGAGGAGAATCGCAAGGAAGTCGCGGGCGCGGCGGGTTCGGCGTTCGCCGCCGCAAGGGCCGCGATGCGTTTCCGAGAGAGCGCGCTCCCGAAAGTCGATCCCCTTCGGCAGTGGAAGGACATTCCACTCAAGGTCACGCTTCCGGAGTCGTGGAAATGGGAGGGCGAGCGACAGGAACTCTCCGAAAGCGGCAACGCCACGATGGCGGTGATGATCGGAGAAGTCACGACGAAGAAGGGCGCGGCCGCGGTACAGGTGTCGTTGACGGGACAGAAATACGCCGGCACGTTGCAACAGTTCTTCGACGGGAACCGCGAGACGCTGACGTCGGGACTGGAATCGGCGACGGGCGTCAGTCTCGATCCCAAAGCCACGTGGAAGGGCGAGAAGGTGGTCGCCGTGACCTTCGACGGAACTCCGAAGGGCGGATCGAAACTCTCCGTGCGACGTTGGTGGTTCAAACGAAAGGGCTACCTCTTTCAGTACCAAGTCGTTTCCCCGTCGGGGACCGAACCCTCGGTGGTTCAGGCCGTGAAACGCGCGGAGGCCGCCCTCGGTCTTTGATCAGCGCGTGCGTGCGAGGCGCGCGCGCCATCCCCCGGTCGGATCCGCGCGCTCGACGTCGGCGAGCCAACGCACGGCGTCTTCCGGATACCCGGCCGTGGGTTGCAGGCCGGGAATGCGTTCCGAAAACCACGCGTTGAACGCTTCCATGTAGATTTCGCGGATGGTCTTCGCGACGCAACTCGCCAACGCGATCTCCGCGAACGCCGCCTCGCCTCCGACGGAAAACGAGGCTTCGATCACGCCGTCGTCGACGAGGTAGCGACTCGTCGCCTCCGATTCCTCCAGCACGTCGATCGCGCGGAAGGGAAAGACGCGCGCGAGAAGGTCGCCGTAAAACTTCCTTCCGCCGAGTCGGTCGCAGCGCACGCGCCCCGTGCCGCCGTCGGGCCAGGCATCCGCCACCACGGCTTCGACGTGGGCGAGATGGGCGCTCCCCTTGTTGCCGAATCGATCGAAGCGGGCGTTCAGGGGCCCCTCGAGGTGCACGTGGGCTCCGATGCGCGCGATGCGGGCCCCCGAACGTTCCAAGGCGTCGCGGAGCGCCTCGGCCCCCGCCGCGACGAGCGTCGCATCGGCGGCCGTCGGGGCGTTCGGCAGTCGGGCGTACCATGGATGAGTCGCCCGCCCGTCCACCGTCCCCGTGAGGTCGTCCCAATCGGCGGGGCGACCGACGGCGACGCATGCGGCGCCGAGCGCGACGGCCTCCACCCTGTGAAGGCGTCCGGCCTGGTAGAGCCGTTTGCTGTCCCCGACGTCCGGAAACCCCTCGACGGCCTCGGAGGCCGTCCGGAAGGCCTCGGCGAGAGATCCCGGGGGGCCGTCCACCCGGACGAACCCCATCACGAGGGGTCCGAGGGTCGGGCCGTAGCCCGCTTCGTCGATTCCGAGGGTCGAGGAACTGCGGCTCATGAAAACGGGGGCCACCTGCCGATGGTCATAGCATGCCCGACGTCCTCGTTGCGACCCGCGACCCGGCCGTGAGCGACCTCATCGTCCTCACGTTCCGAGACGTGGGACCGTGGCGGGTTCGAACGGCGCGTCCCGAAGACGTCCTGACCGACGTCGCGGTGCCTCCGCGCCCCGCGATGGTGGTCATCGACCTTTCCGGGTCTCCGGAGGATGAAGCGCTCCTCATCGCCCTCCGACGGGTCGACCGCAAGGTCACCGTGGTGGGGGTCTGCCCGAAGGACCGTAGGAACCTGCTCAAGCACGTCCGGATCGAGCACGAAGTGGCCGCTTTGGTGCCCCTTCCCATCGAACCTTGGTCGTTGCTGGATCAGGCTTTCCGTCTGGCCCAAGGCACCTTGGCCCCGGCTTGATGCCGGGGGGGCCGGGACGTAACCTTCCCGCCTTGACGTTCGCCGATGTAGCTCAGTGGTAGAGCAGCGGTTTCGTAAACCGCAGGTCACGGGTTCAAATCCCGTCATCGGCTCTCTCTCCCCCGCCTCGGGGTAGGATCGGTCGCGGATGAACTGATGGAAGAGGGATCTCACCCCACCGTCGCCCGCGTCGGACTTCTGCTCGGGCCCTTGGCCTGTGCGGCCCTTCTTCTCATGGGGCCGATCGAGGGCCTGCACCCCGTCGGCCAGCGCACGTTGGCCGTCACCGCATGGCTCGCCGTTTGGTGGTTCACCGAACCGATTCCTTCGGGCCTCGCCTCGCTGCTTCCGCTCGCCATGTTCCCCGCGCTCGGAATCATGGGGGCCGACGCGGTCGCACGCGGTTACCAACGCGATCCGATCTTCCTCTTCCTCGGCGGTTTTCTCGTCGCGCTCGCCGCGGAGCACTGCGGCTTGCATCGACGCATGGCTCAAGCCGTCCTACGCACATTCGGCACCTCGCCGAGAAAACTCCTGTTCGGCTACCTCGCGGCGGTCTCCTTCATCTCATGGTGGTTTTCGAACACCGCGACGACGCTGCTCTTTCTGCCGTCGGCCCGCGCGATCGCGGACCACGCGGGCGCGGGTACCGACGCCTCCCGACGCTTCGGATCGGCGATTCTTCTCGGCACGGCGTTGGCATCGTCGATCGGCGGCATGGCGAGCCCGATCGGAACGGTGCCCAACACGATTCTGGTCGGTCAAATCGGAGGCATCGGTTTCTCCGAGTGGATGAGGGTCGGAATTCCCGTTTGGCTGATCCTGATCGCGGTCCTCTGGGTCGTGATGACTTTCGTCTCCGTCCGCATCCCGAAGGACCTCCCGATCCCAGCTGCGGACGCGGGTGAACCGAGCCCGCTTTCGCGCGACGAAAAACGCGTCGCCGCGGTCTTCCTCGCGATGGTTTCCCTCTGGTTCTTTCGTGAGGGTCTCGACGTCGGCGCCTTCCGTATGCGCGGCTGGGGAGACGCCCTCGCGGAGATGGGTTGGCTTCCGAAAGAAGCCGCGTCGATGGTGAAGGACGGCACCGTGGCGGTCGCGGCCGCGGTGCTTCTCGCGGTGTTGCCTTCCCAAAACGGCGGGAAACTCCTGACGCGCGACCACATGAAAGCCGCCCCGTGGGACGTTCTCGTCCTCCTCGGCTCGTCGTTCGCCCTCGCCGACGCCTTCGAATTGCCGAAGAACGATCCCGGCAGTTTGTCGTCGTGGATCGCGGCGTCCCTCCGCGGCCTCACGGAACAACCGCTCGCCGTTCAACTCGCCACCATGGCGCTCGTCGTGACCTTCTTCGGCGAGTTCGCGAGCAACATCGCGTGCGCCGCGCTCTTAGTCCCGATCGGTATCGCGATCGCCAAATCGACGGCAGCGGATCCCTTGGTGTACGGGTTCACCATCACGCTCGCGACGTCGTGTTCCTTCATGCTCCCCGTCGGCACCCCGCCCAACGCCCTCGTCTACGCGACCGGACGCATTCCGCTGCGCATGATGCTTTTGAACGGCGTCATCATGGACGTCGTCGGCGCCTTGGTCGTCGCCGGAGTCGTCGGATGGGTGCGGACGTGAACCGCGCCGTCGGTCCGGGCACGATCGCACGGCTCGCCGCGTGTGCCGTATTCGCACTCCTTCTTCCGCGTCTCGACATGCCGTGGGGGACCGATCTCGCCTCGGTGAACGGCGGGTTCTACATGCTCTCGGAGATGCGGGCGTTCGAAGCGGCGGGATGGTCGAATCTCGCAGGCATTCCGCATCTCGGGTCGCTGCCGACGGAACCGCCCATCGGCAATCCCTACGTTCACCATCCTCCCGGATGGCCCGCGCTCCTATTCGCGACGACGCGCCTCACGGGGCTCGATCCTTGGGGCCTTCGCCTGTTGCCCGCACTCGCCGCGGCGGCGACCGCCGGGCTCCTCACGTGGTGGCTGCTCGTCCGCGGAGCTCCGATCGCGGTCACCCTGCTCGTCGTCCTCTCTCGACCGATCCTCCACCTTTACGGGCCGATGCCGAATCCGGAGTCCATCGTCGCGCTGCTGATCGTCTCCGGTCTACTTCTCGACGAGAAGCGTCGCGAAGGCCGTGGTTGGGCGCTTCCCGTGTTGATGGCGGTCGTCGCCGTCGCTCCATGGATGGACTGGCAAGGAGCATTTCTGGTTCCCGCGATCTGGCTGCGCTCCGCCGTCGAACGACGTCCTTGGCGACGATGGAAGGCGGAGATCGCGATCGCCGTCGCGGGCACGGTTTCTCTGCTGTTGCTGGTGACGTGGCTCGGCCATGCCGTCGCGCATCTCGACGGTGTGCGCCGCTCGTTGCTCGGCGGTGACCCGAATCCGGATCTATCGGGATCCGCGCTCGTGACGGGACTTCGACACATGGCTCACGTGGCGACGGGATCGACCCACGCGGGTCCCGCTCTCGGGATCGCCGCCTGGTGGAGCACTCTCGGCGCCCACTTCGCGACGATGATCGGGTCGTGGGTACTCGTCGCGGGCTTCTTCGTCTTCGGGCGGCACGGTCACGACGTCGGACGTCTCGCGGCATTGGCGCTGCCCGGCGTTTTGAACATCGCGCTGTTCCGGCTGCACGCCGCGAATCATGATTTTTGGGTCATCCACCTTCTCCCCGTCGCGACGTGGATGTTCATCGCAGCGATCACCGGAGGTTCCCGCGATGCGCGCGTACGCGTCCTGCTCGCGGCGATCGTCGCGGTGATGGGAATCGTCACCCTCATGCGCGAACGCGGGGTCCGCGACGCCTCGGTGTCCGACGTCGAGGCCCGCGCCGTGGGGATCGCCGGATTGACGCGCCCGGGGATCGCCACCGCATGGGTGGTTCCCGTTGCGACCGCGTCGCGTCATTTGCGCGGCCACGTGGTCGATCTCCCCATCGGCGAAGTCCTACGCCTCGTCGATTTCGCCCGTCGAGGCGTACTGACGGGCCCCATCGACGTGCTCGTGCCGGAAACCACCGACGTTCGCACCGCGATTCGCGCCCTTCCCGGAGAAGTTCCCGTCGTCCCATTACCGCTCGACGCGGCCCGCGATCCGACGGGGGCTCTCGCGACATGGGCGGGCACTTCCACGATGCTCCGCGTCGAAATTCCTCGTACGATGCGCTGAGCGTCGCGTGAAAAAAGTACTCGGAGAGAGGTGGTTTCGTGGTTAACTTCTTGGCGGAACCCGCCCTCCGAGCCCACGCCCCGAACGCATGAACAACCCGATTCGTAGTTTCGTCTGCGCCCTTCTGTGCGTAACCGCCGCCGCTTGGTCCCAAACGCTCTCGGGGACCGTCTTCACCTCGACGAACGTCGCGGTCAGCGGCGCGACCGTGACCGCAACGGTCGGAACCACCTCCTACACCGCGACGACGACCGCGACGGGAACTTTCACCATGACGGTGCCGACCGGCACCTACACGGTCGACGTCGAACCACCCGGCGGATCGACGTTCGCTCCCGCGCGTCTCGAAGCACGCCACGTGGTGACCGCGCTGAACGTGGGCACCATCACCCTTCAACCGGGCTTCACCGTCACGGGGACCGTTCTCTATCAGGGCGGCCTCCCCGTCGCGAACGGCGACACCGACATCGTCGACGCCGTCACGGGGCAAAAACTCTTTACTCCGAACGACAACACCTCCGCGACGGGCACCTATTCGATGGTGGTACCGGCGGGCACCTACAAAGTGGTGGGCGATCCGGCCGCGGGCAACTACCTCTCCGTCGAATCGGCGGCATTCACCGTGACGGCCAACGTCACGGTGCCCACCATCACGTTGCCGCCGGGTTACGCCGTCACGGCCACCATCGTGGACGCGACGACGCTCGCGGGACTGGCCAACGTCGATATCGACGTCGAAGACCCGCTCACGGGCGTGCGCCTTCAAACGCCGACCGACAAAACGAGCGCGACGGGTGCCGTCACCGTCATCGTTCCGGCGGGAACGTGGCGCATCAACATCGATCCGCCTCCGGGCGACGCGCATTTGGGTCAGCAGCTCAACAATCTCGCGGTTTTCGGCAACACCAACTTCGGCACCCTTCCCCTTCAAACGGGCAAGGTCGTGACGGGCTACGTGAAGGGCGGCACGGCGGGCATCTACGACGCCTCCATCGGCGTCGACACGCTGCTCGGGCCGGTACGCCGTTACACGTCGAACAACGGCACCGCGCACGATGGCTACTACAACGTCTCGATGCCGAACGGCACCTACCGAATCCTCGCGGATCCCCCCGCGACGACCGCATTCGCTCCGACCTTGTCGTCGAGTTTCACGATCGCCGCGAACACGACGCTCGCGGACATCGTGTGCCCCGCGGGTGCGACCCTCTCCGGCGTCGTGACCGGATCCAACGGTCTGCCCGAAAACGGCGTCTCGGTTTCTTTGAACACCACGACGACCGGAGCGCCGGTCACCAGTTCCGGCCTCGTCACGACGACCCCGGGCGGCTACGCCCGACGCGTCCCGCTCGGCACCAACCTCGTCACGTATCGTCCGGGTCGCTACTCGTTCTCGGCTGCGTTGGCGGTGCCGGTGGCGGTGACGGCAAACACGACTTGGAACGTGCAATTGCCGGCCGCATCGGTC